>JBIOXP010000449.1:0-11151 GCA_044869705.1 Binatia bacterium
GCCGCATGATCACCGAAGGCGCCTCCGAGGTCATGCGCATGGTGATCGCGAGGGAAGTGCTGAGGAAATACAACTGAGGGTTCAAACCGTTTAAGCTGTTTGAACGCTCCCCTTTAGTTTCCCTTCACAAACGACAGCTCCCAGCGGTTGCCGTCGGGGTCGAAGACGTTGATGGAGTAATTTTCGCCGTCGCGGTGCGGGCGAACCTTCTCAATATTAGCACCGATGTTTTGCAACGCGGAAAGCGCCTGATCCTTTTCCTGCCAAGGAATGTTCAATGTATGGTGCGGGTCGACTTCGCGCGGTTTGATCGACGCGTCGAACAGATGCACTTCGAAATTGCCAAGGCGTACGTCCACTTCTTTTACCTGTCCAGCTTTTTTTTGCTCGTCGGTCGGCTCGACGGTTTTAACGACTTGGCCGCCCAAAGTCTTCGTATAGAACTCTACCGATCGGTCCAGATTCTTTGCGCTCATGGCGAAAGTTCTGAGTCCTTTGATGTCGAACATAAACAACCTCCTAAGAACAGATCCGTAGTGGGAGTGACATTATTGCCGTAGCGATTAGCTGTCAACCATTCTTACAATCCCCGCAAGTAACAAATCGTCCGCCCCGCGGGTGCATTTCGCCCGACTTTATCGGCTGCCGGATGAAAGTCGGAGCAAATCGAGCGAAGCATCGGTTGCGCGCCGGCCAGGACGTAGGAATTGCGGAACGCCGAGCGCCCAAGACCATTCGATACCCGACCCGTAATTACTGCTCCATCAAAATCTTTACCCGCGCAACGACTTCTTGCGGCTGCCTCATGACGAGCTTTGCGAGGCTTTCAAGCTCTTCGCCGGTCGAAGGCGTAATATCGAAATTTTTTCGTTTCGCTTCGGCCAGCAGTTCGGGATCGTTCATGGTTTTGACAAATGCTTCGCGAAGAATTTTCAGCCGATCCGGCCGTGTTCCGGGCGGCGCAACGATCGGCCGGCCGAAATCGGTGGCGGCCATGACCAGCGGCACCAGATTTCGCTCCGCATTCGGCGTCTTAAATTCGTCCATTAACTCGCCGGGAGTCGGTACGTCGGACAGACGCGCATCGCGCGTTTGACCGGTCTGCATCAAAATTCGCGCGAAGCCTTTCTTACGCCATGTAAAGTACGGCTCCCGGGAGTGATAGGCTTGAACCGTGAATGCGCGGCAGTGAAGCTCGCCGCGCTCGACCGCGAGATCGATTTCGCCCCCACCCTGGTACCCGGCAACGATCGTAAACTTCGTTCCGAGCGTTTCTTCGAGGAGCTTGGGCATGTAGCTGCCGGACGTGCCGGCCCCTGTCGAACCGCACTTGGGCGGTTCCTGAGCTTTGCGCACGTCGGCCAAAGTTTTGTAGGGCAGATCGGCGCGCATGTAGAGAAGGTAATCTGATTTATCCGAGCTACCGATCCAACCGAAGCTTGCCCAGTCGTACTTCACTTCCTTCTGTTTCATGAGCTGGTTGAAGTAGATGGACGGCTGAATCGCACCAATCGTCAGTCCATCAGGCTTCGAAATATTGTAGATGTAGTTAGCGCCGATGATCGATCCAGCGCCGGTCATGTTTTGAACAATGAAGCTGGGATTTCCCGGAATGTGCTTGCCCATGAACTGCGCCATTAAACGTGCGTACAGATCATAAGCGCTGCCCGCGCTGACCCCGGCGATGACCGTGATGGTCTTACCCTGATAAAAAGGAGTCTGCGCCCATGCTGCCGAAGTGAAGAAAAGCCAAAAGAGAACAAAACCATATCTTTTCATAATTGTAGGCTGACCTTTGACCGATAAACGCAACTCTACAGCGAATAAAACCGCCTTGGATTATCACTGAGGATTTTGTTGGCCAGAGCGGGGGATAGGTCTTCGCGAGATCTGATGGTCTGCAGCAATGCTTTCTCCTCCGCCGGGTCGTTGTGGCCGTAGTCCGAGCCGATCATCAAGTGATCGGCACCGATGAATTCGGCGAGATAGGGAATATCTTCATCGGCTTCACAGGCGACATAGATGCGATAATCGCGGAAAAGATCTGCGCAGGAGGCGTGCTTCCAGCGCGCATTCGGAAATGACGGACGCGGCCGGGCCGAGCGTTTCAAATGATGATAGAGAAACGGCACCCAACTTGCCGAGGCTTCCAGGAAACCAAATCTCAAAGCTGGAAACTTCTCAGGAATCTCACTGGCGACGAGATCGCGAAAGCCGATGAGCGGCGGCAGATGCGACGCGGCAAAGGTGCCATTGAGCTCGAGATCGAAGAAGTCGAGTAAATGACGGCAGCTCTGGCCGGTGTGGACACAGATGGGCAGGTCGAGCTTTTCCGCTTCGGCGTAAATGGGAAAGAGATGCGGATGATTGAGCGTCAGCGAGCCGACGATGCCGCTGAAAAAAATCCCGACCGCGCCATTCTGTTTGGCTTCGTGCATTTGCTCGATGGCAGCATCGGCGGAAGCCAGCGGCAGCACGACGACCCAGCGAAGCCGTCCTTTGGCTTGGTGGAAGACTTGCGCGAGATATCGGTTGTACGCGCCGCAGAGAGCGGCTTGGAGTTCCACATCGTCGGTCACGTGGATCAGAAACAAGGTGGGATAGATGACCTGCACGCCGACGCCGGCTTTGTCCATGTCCGCGAGACGCGCAGCAACATCGGTGATCTCGCGGCAGCCTAGAGCGATATCGCTTCGACCGGCTTCACGCTTCGAAGCCGCGGGAGTAATGATGCGAAAGCCGCCTTTGCCCGAGGCTTTCGGGAAAATCTTGCCATCGATAAGCCAGAGCGCGTTGAAATCTCGGTAGAGGGTGTCGTCGGGCGCAGAAAGCATAACCGGACGCCGCGAATACATCTTCGGATGGATCAAGTTCCACATCGCGGACGATTCCGCAATGTGCGTATCCGCGTCAATCATCTGGCTCATAGAACCTCCCAAGGAGATGAACGTAGCGAGAATCAATCCTCCGGGTCAAGTTGTTTCGGTCGGACGGGTTTGACAGCGGAACCGGAGCGGACTAAGCCATGAGTCATGAAAGGCTCGATAGGAGTCACATTAATCGCCGTAGGTTTCCTGGTCGGTGCTACGATTGGCCTCGGCGGTCTCTCTCAGGCCGACGGTCAAACACCGATCAAAATCGGTATCATCAGTCCTACGTTTGGTCATGCGCCGTTCTATATCGCGCGGGAAAAAGGATTCTACGAGGCCGAGGGTTTGATCGGCGAAGTGATCGTCATGAATCGCGACGACCTGATATTGCAGGCCCTGGTTTCAGACTCGATTCAATTCGGCAACATTTCGCCGAGCGCCGTATTGCCGGCGCGCGATCAGGGCCTCACCGACGTGAAAATGATTGCGGGATCGTTCAACGGAACGACGTACTCGATCATTGCCAATGCCAAATTCAAAACGATCGAGTCGCTCAAAGGCGCTAAGATTGCGGTGTCGAGCCTTCAAGCCGGCTCGACTCAAGTGCTCAAATATATTCTCAAGCAGCGCGGACTGATTTACCCGCGCGACTATAATTTGATTCGCGCCGGCGGGACCACCTTGCGCTGGACGGCGCTGCAAACGCAACAAGTCGACGCGGCGATATTAGCTGAGCCGGTCAGCCTCATCGCAGTGGAAAAGGGCTTTGCCAATCTCGGAGAGGCCGACAAGCTTGTGCCGGGCTATCAGCTCGCCGGGGTATGGATCAGAGAAGGTTGGGCGGCGAAAAACAAAGACGTGACGCTCCGATTTCTGCGGGCGTTCCATCAAGCGCTGAAATGGCTTCATGATAACCGGACCGAAGCGCTGCAAGTTTTGCCGAAGATCACCACTCTGCCCAAGCAGTACGTGCAGAGTGCGTGGGAAACCTACACGAAAGCAATTTGGCCGAGGAACGGCAGAGCCAATCGCAAAGGATTACAGCTGGTGATCGATCTCATGGCTGAAGACGGGCTGCTCAAGAAACCCGTCAAACCCGAAGACGTCATTGACGATTCTTATCTACAGGAGATCGCCGCCGATTTCGGTGCGAAGTAACTTTCGTTATCGCGAACCCAAGCATCATCGACAATCCCAAGTCAACGCAAATTTCCGGTATGCCCCAGCGAGTATCGACCGGGCTGAGGCCAGACGGTGAGGCCGTGCGGTTCGGTTTTGACCGGAATACTTTTGACCTCGCCGGTGGTCGTATCAATGACATAAACGCAATTGTCATAGCGGCCGGAAAGCCATAATCGCTTCCCGTCGATGCTGATGTTGCCCATGTCGGGACTGCCGCCGCCGGGGATCGGCCAGGTCGCTTCGACCTTGCGCGTGGCAAAATCGATCACGCTGACGCTGCCTTTTCCTTTCGGTGGGCCATACACGCGCGCGACGCCGCGATTCGCGACATAGAGTTTTGTGCCGTCCCGGCTCGGATAAAGACCATGGGTGCCGATGCCGGTTTTGATGTGGCCGATTTCGGTGAGCTTGTCACCGTCCACCACAAACACCCCCTCGGCTTTCATGTCCGCGACATAGAAAACTTTGCCGTCCGGAGAGATGCGCACGTCTTGCGGCATGCCACCCTTGGAGAATTTAAGATAACCGGCAACTTTTCGTTCGACGAGATCAATCTTGGCGAGGCTCTTGGCGTACTCACAAGTGAAGATCGCGTACCGTCCATCAATGGAAAAATCAGCATGGTTGATGCCGCGGCAATCGGGCGTCGCGATCGAATACTTGAGTGCCATCGTCTGCGGATCGCGGAAATCGAGCCGCTTATGCTCTTCGGCCACGACAATCGCCGCGCTGCCGTCAGGAGTGAAATACATATTATAAGGATCGTCTACGGGAATATTTTTCCCCGGCTTACCGGTCAGCGGATCGATCGGGGTGACGCTGCCATCCGTGCGGCCTTCGGCATTGTTGTTGACCCACAGAGTCTTCAGATCCCAAGAAGGTACGACGTGCTGCGGGTTGATGCCGACTTTGTATTTGTCGATAACCTTCAGTGTTGCCGGGTCGATCACCCAAACATCGTTGGAAGCTCGATTGGGCACATAGACAAGATGCAAATGCTTTGCGACGGTGGAGCTGAGTTTGTCCGGGCGAGTTTCGCTGTAAAGGTTGTTCGGATCGATCACCGGCGGCATGCCGGGAACGGTTTGTACTGCTCGCGGCGGCGCTTCTCCGGCGCTCAGGGTTGACGCGAAAGCGCCAAGCAGCGCCAAAAGCATAGCCGCAGTGAACGTCCCGCGAACCTCAGCGTGCCGCATGCAGTTGCCCTCCAAACAAACGTATTGGTCACCGGCTCAGCCGTGCAAGCGAGCGGTTTGCAAATGTTAGATGAAAAGCTTCAGGAATTCGAGAGATTTGTTATGCGGCGTTTTTTTTCTTTTGTTTCTGCATCGCCCAATAGACGTTTTCAGGTTTCAGCGGAAGATCGTAGATGCGCACGCCGATGGCGTCTGCGACGGCATTGCCGATCGCCGCAGGTGTGGGTGCCAGTCCCGGCTCACCGAGTCCTTTCGCGCCGTAAGGTCCTTGAGGCTCGGCGCACTCGACGATGATCGAAATCAGCTCCGGGATGTCCAGTGAAGTGGCCAGGTGATAATCGAGAAAGGATGGGTTACGCACTTTCCCGATAGGATCGATGACCATTTCTTCGTGCAACGCCGAGCCGATGCCCATGACGACGCCGCCTTCGATCTGAGCGACACAGTTGAGCGGATTGATCGCTTTGCCGACATCGTGCGCCGCGGACATCCGCAAAACACGAACTCGACCGCTGTCTTCGTCCACGGCGACTTCGGCCGCCTGGGTCGCATACATATAGAAGGCGGAGGCGTGATCACTATGGCCGGTCTCGAGATCCAAATCTTTGCCGATCTCGTAGGTATAAGAGCCGTCACCGCGTACTTCACCATTGATGCCGAGCTTCCGCCTTACGACTTCGCCAATCGGCAGCGCCTGCTGCGGCTGAGCTTTCAAAAGAACCTTGCCATCGGCGTAATCGAGCTCTTTCATTTCGGCTTCGAGCATCGGACGCGCGGCTTCCATAATTTGTTCGCGCGCATGGATCGACGCGCGCCGCACGGCATTACCCATATGGTAGGTGCTGCGGCTCGAGGTCGTCGAGGCATCGTAAGGAATCACGTCGGTGTCGAGCGGATGCATACGGACTTTTTCCATCGGCACTTTGAGCTCTTCGGCAGCAACCTGGGATAGGATGGTGTTGCAGCCCTGGCCGATTTCAACCGTGCCTGCGAGCACCGTAACTTCGCCTCTCGCGTTGACTAACACGCCAGCCGCCGAAGTGGTCGGCGAGCGGGTCGGCTTCTGAATGCATGCGAAGCCTTTGCCGATTTTGACACCGGATTTGGGGTTCGGCGATTTCTTGCCGTAATCGATCGCCTCCGTTGCCTTGATCAGAGTCTCTTTCAAGCCGACCGCATGGAGCTGCTCACCCCAATAAGAAATATCGCCTTCGACGAAAATATTCTTCATCCGGATGTCAATGGGATCCATAGCCAAGCGGCGGGCGATCTCGTCCATCTGCTGTTCGCCGGCCCAGGCGCCCTGAGGAATGCCATAGCCGCGGTACGACCCGGCGATCGGCTTGTTCGTGTAAACCGCGTAACCATCGACCTTGACGTGGGGAATGCGATACGGACCGGGCGCGGGCAAGCTGCCGCGGATGCAGACCGTCGGGCTTTTCTCCGCGTAAGCGCCGGCGCCCCAATAGATGGTCATCTCCCGCGCCATCAACGTGCCGTCCTTTTTGACTCCGGTTTTTGAGTAGACCACGGCCTCGTGACGCGTCAGCGTCGAAATGAAAGTTTCCTCGCGGTTGAATTTGACGCGCACGGGTCTGCCGTTGGTGTGGAATGCGAGCGCCACCGCTATGGGCTCCACCTTCAATCCGCCTTTAGAGCCGAAACCTCCTCCTTGAAGTGGATTGATGAAGCGGATTTTCTCTTTCGGCATGTTCAAGGCTTCGGTAATCTCATGCAGCGCGCGAAACGGCGCGTCGTTGGCCACCCAGATCGTTAGTCGGCCGGATTCTTTGTCGAACTGCGCGTGCGCCGAGTGCGGCTCCATGGCGGCGTGCTGGATCATGGGAACGAAATATCTCTCTTCGAGCACGAGATCGGAATCTTTAAAACCCTGCTCGACGTTGCCGGTCCGTAGCTTGAAGTGCTCGGCGACGTTGGGCATCGCGCCCGGCACGATGAATTCGGCTTTCCGATACTTGTCGAAGTCCTCGTGAATCGCGATGCAACCCGGTTTGCATGCTTCTTCCGGATCGGTGTACACCGGCAGGTCTTCGTATTCGACCTCGAGCAATTTGACCGCTGCTTGCGCGGTGTCTTCGTCCTCTGCAGCGACCGCGGCCACGGCCTCTCCGATAAAGCGGACTTTGCCCTGGGCCAAGAACGGCTTGTCTTTAATGGATTCTCCGTGGGTCCAAGGCACGTCTTGACCGGTAACGACGGCGACAACACCCGGAAGCTGTTTTGCCTTCTCGGTGTTGATTCGTTTGATCCGGGCATGCGCTCTGGTGCTGAACAGGGTTTTTCCGTAGAGCATGTTCGGTAGAACAAGGTCGTAGCCGTAAACCGCGCGCCCGGTTATTTTTTCCTCGGCGTCGACGCGCTGCACAGGTTTGCCTATGACTGTGAGTTCGGACATTTTTAACTCCTTGGGAACTTCAAATCGTTCGAGCAGTTCAAACAGTTCCAGCCGTTCAAACTGTGACCCTCACCCTAACCCTCTCCCATCGGAATGGGCGAGGGAATGTGACTTACGTTTTGAACCGAGGGCAGCGGTCGAACGGCTTTAACGGTTTAAACATTTTTGTTTCGGAGAATCTCTGCGGCGTCTTGCACGGCCTGAATAATTTTTGCATAGCCGGTGCAGCGGCAGAGATTGCCGGAAAGCGCATAGCGAATATCGTCTTCGGTCGGGTTGGGATTTTCATCGAGCAGCGCTTTCGACATCATCAGCATCCCCGGAGTGCAGTAGCCGCATTGGGCGCCACCGTCGTGGAGAAAGGTTTTTTGCACGGGATGAAGCTCGGGACCGATCTGCAAACCTTCTATAGTAATAATATCCGCACCGTCGAGCTCTCCAGACAAGACCAGGCAAGAATTCACGGGCTTGCCGTTCAACATGACCGTGCATGCGCCGCAATCGCCAGTACCGCAGCCTTCTTTAGTGCCGGTGAGACCAATCTCATCGCGCAGCAGATTGAGAAGCAATCGATGCGTCGGCACTTCGCGGCTCATTGACTTGCCGTTCAGAGTGAATTGAATGGTTGTGTTCATTAAAACCTCGAAACGAATTGGGTAAAGAAGTGGTGGAGTAATGGAGTATTGGGTGGCACCATCACTCCAACAGTCCAATACTCCATCACTCCATTCTTCTAATATCTTCGATCGCGCCGGTCCACCCACGATTTCGCCGGACCGACGGCGGCGTTGAGCAAAGCGCGTTTGGTCATTGCGGCGACCATGGCGCGACGATACTCGGCGCTGGACCGGACGTCGCTGATGGGCTTGGCTTCTTCCGCGGCAATGTTGCCCGCCTTGTCGGCCAAGGCGTCGCTGAGGCTCTGTCCTTCGAGCGTACTCTCCGCGCGCTGGGCGCGGATCGGTGTCGGCGCTACCGCGCCGAGCACAATGCGCACGCCGGAGCACGTTCTTCTTTGTCTTTCGAAGTCATAAGCGACGGCAACACCGACGTAAGCCAGATCCATCATCTCGCGCGGGGAAAATTTAATATACTCGCCGACGAAGCCCGCCGGGGTTTTAGGGATCAGGATTTCCGTCAGAATCTCATCGGCGTCAAGCGCACTTTGCCCCGGCCCGCGAAAGAATTCTTCCAAGGAAATCGAGCGTTCGCCGGCGGCACCGCTGAGTTTCGCTGTGGCGCCGAGCGCGATCAGCGCGGGCGCGGTATCGGCCGATGGCGTGGCGTTGCACATATTGCCGCCGATCGTGGCGCGATTTCTGATTTGAATCGACCCTACCTCGGCGGCGCTTTGCGCCAGAAACTGAAACTTATTTTTGATGACGGGCGAGGTTTCGATTTCGTACATCGTGGTGAGCGCGCCCAGGCTGATGCTGCCGTCGGGGTTTTCCCGGATTCCGCTCATGCCGGGTACCCGTTTCAAATCGACGACGTAATTGGGCAGCAACCCTTTTTCCTTCATCGCAATGACAAGATCGGTACCGCCCGCCAGAAAACGGCCGCCGGGGCCCTTCTCTTTGAGTAAGCGGCTCGCTTCTTGGAGCGTCGCGGGCTGGTAAAAATCAAACGGTTCGGTGCGTTTCATAATATATATAAGGTACGGACGACCGGCCGGTCGCCCGTACAGGTCGTTAGATTAACGGCTTCAGAGCCTTGCCGATGGGCTTTCCGCAAGGCTCGCCATCGCGCATTTGCACGTGGCCGCGCAACACGGTAAGCACCGGCATACCTTTAACTTTCCAGCCGTGCCACGGCGACGGTTTGTTCTTGCTGTGCAGCTTGTTGACGTCGATGGTGGCTTCCTTGTCCATATCAACGACGGTGATGTCACCGTCAGAGCCAAGCCGAATCGCGCCTTTCTTCGGATAAACCTGCCAGACTTTCGCCGGATTCTCGGCGGCGACTTTGACGTATTGGTTGAGCGTCAGCCGGCCTTTGTTCACTTCAGTCAAGATCAACGGAACGCCGGTTTCAACTCCGCAGAATCCCGAGATGCAGTCCCAAATTGCCGGTTTGGTAAGCTTGCCGTAGAGATCGGAGCCTTTTTCATCGAGCGTGTGAGGCGAGTGATCGGTAGCCAGCATATCGACGTAGCCTTCGCGCAACCCTTGCCAGAGGACTTCGGCGTGGTCCTTGGTTCGCACGGGCGGATTCATCTTGAGCAGTGAGCCGACGTTGTCCATATCGTTCGGCTCGCGCAGCAGATAGTGTGGGCCCGTTTCCGCCGTCACGCGCAAGCCGCGCGCCTTGGCATCGCGCACCATGTAGGCCGCTTGTTTCGAGCTCATATGAAATACGTGCAGCTTGGTGCCGAACGTCTCGGCAAAAAAGAGCGCGTGATGCACCGATTCGGCTTCGCAGATATCGGGACGGGAGGCTTCCCAATAACGGGCTTCGTTCTTGTTTTCCTGTTTCAGCTTGTTCGTGCAATAGGCCATGATCTGACGGTTTTCGGCATGAATGCCGAGCGGCAGTTTCGATTGGGCGATGTAATCGAAGGCTTCCATGCACATGCCGTCATCGGGGAAGGGTAGGTTGCCAATGGTTTCGCCGAAGAAGATCTTATAACCAATGACGCCGGCCGCGGCCATTGGCAGAATATCCTTGGTATTGGTCTGTACCACGACGCCCGTGATCCCGAAATCGACCAGCGACTTGGCTTCGCCGAGCTCTTTCTTGACCTTCACTTGTTCGGCATCTGCGGTTGGCGGAACCGTGTTGGGCATGTCGACAACCGTCGTAATGCCGCCGCAGACGGCTGCGGTGGAGCCGGTGGCGAAATCTTCTTTATGGGTCATGCCGGGCTCGCGGAAATGAACGTGTCCGTCGAAAAGTCCGGGTAAAATGTGTTTGCCTTTGACGTCGATTTCCTCTTTGCCCTGCGGCAATGAATCGTCGGCGCCGATCGCAACAATGACGTCGTTGCTGACCGCCACGCCGCCTTTGAAAGTGGCTTCGGGCGTGACCACCCAGCCGTTTTTTATAACTAAATCTGCTGCCATGATTTTTCCTTTCTCCTCTGTTTTTTGCCTTGAGAATTGTTCGATACTCTGCGGCCGCGCATCGCATGTCGTTGCCTGAGATCGGCCATGACGTTTTTTTGTCCCGCCTGAATGTGATTGCGGAGAACGGCGACGGCTTCGCCGGGGTCGCGTCGCTCCATCGCCTCCAGTAATCGTAAATGTTCCTCGTGCGCGGTCAAGCCGCGGGCCGGATCATAAAGGCCGTCGGTGCGGCGCTTGAGCACGATTCGCTCGAAGACATGACGCAGCATGTTCTTCAACGTCTGATTACCGGCGAGCTCGGCAATCGCGAGATGCACGTCCTGATCGTAAACCAGCCGTTCGCGCGTGAATCGGTTTTGCACGTCGCGCCCATAGGACGTGACTTTGGCACGCAGGCGAGCCAGAGCCGCATCCGTGAGATT
>JBIOXP010000450.1:0-4053 GCA_044869705.1 Binatia bacterium
AACCTGACCTGTAAACGCGACCAGTGGAACGGAATCCATGTAGGCGTCGGCGAGTCCGGTAACAATGTTCGTCATGCCGGGACCGGACGTCACCAAGACGACGCCGGCTCTGCCGGTAGCCTTGGCGTAGCCTTCCGCCATATGAGCCGCACCCTGTTCGTGACGGGTCAATACGAGATCGAGATCTTTTTGTTGGCAGAGAACGTCGAAAATCTTTAGCACGACTCCGCCGGGTAAACCGAAAATAGTTTTGACGCCTTCACGCCTAAGCGACTCACAGAATATTTCCGCTCCAGTTATCTTCATCGAAGAGCAACTCTCCTAATGATCGGCGCTGGCATGACGGTGTTTTTCAAGAATTTCCATCATGCGATCCTTGCCGACGAGTTTCAGTTTTTGAATTTTTTTCATTTCCATTTCTTCTTCGGGTGTCAGGTAATGCTTATGTTGATATTCAGCCAATTTTTTTTCGAGTTCCCGATGTTGATCATAAAACTTCTTTAGCTCTGGATCTTTATCCAGCAGGGAGACAATCGCGTGTTCTTCTCTAAGTTCCATACGGGCGCCTCCTTTTTACTATGAAAAAATTTTTAGCGGGACTCAATCTAACTTAGGCTAATATCTTTGTCAACGTAGTTTCTCCTTAATTTTTCAATAGCTTACGGGCGATTTTGTCGCTTCCGCCTGAGGCCGACGAAGATAGACCGGAACCAATGATCCTAGGTCATCGAGCGATTCGCCGAGCAGACGTTCGCGTGCGAGCAGCGCGACTTGCTGAGCGATCGGTGAATAATCAAGATCCGATTTCAGAATCATTTTCGTGTCGAATGCGTCGATCAATTTCTCTCGATGCGCCTCGCCGGCATCGCCGATGACGCATAGTAGATCGGCGCTGGTTTCCACCAGGTTGCGTCGTATCCATTCTATGGCGGTATCTAGCGGGAGCAAAGCGTCATCGGTTAACCGGGACAGGACATCGCCGGCGCGCCGAAACAAACCCATGTACACGTCATTTTTTCGCGCATCGAGCAAAGAACAAATGATGCCGTCAAAATTTTTGACACCTGCCGCAAGCGCCAGCAACGTCGAGATGCCGATGAGAGGGAGGCCACCCGAATACGCGATACCCTTTGCCGTGGCGAGGCCGACCCGTAGCCCCGTGAATGAACCGGGTCCAATCGAAACCGCTATGGCTGAGAGATCAGCCGGAGTTAGATGTCTTTTCTCAAGAACGGAGTTGATAAAAGGAATGATAGTCTCGGCGCAATGTCCAATGGAATCCGAACCGCATGCTTGGGCCAATTGTTCGTCCGATGTCTTCTCGTCGATGAGAACCTCATCCTCAATCAGAGCTACGCTAACGCACCTTGTGGCACTGTCAATCCCGAGAATTCTCATCCGCCAACCTGCTTTTCGAAGAATCTCACGATATCGTTGTAGAACGCGTAAATCATCAGTAGTGCAAGGAGACAAATGCCAACTTGTTGAGCCATTTCGCGGTACTTCAGAGCAACTGGTTTCCGCGTCACTGCTTCGACGAGGAAGAACAATAAATGACCCCCGTCGAGCACAGGCACCGGCAACAAATTCAGAACGCCCAGATTGATACTGAGGACGGCGAGGAAGGCAAGAAAAGCGCCGAGGCCTTCCTGCGCTTGCTGCCCGGCCATTTGCGCAATCAAAATTGGACCGCCAATATTGCGCGGCGACACGTCCCCGACGACCATTTTGAACAATGCTACGAGTGTTAGTTGGGCGTAATCATAGGTTTGATAAAACGCGCGCACGATGGCCAAACCAGGGTTACCTTTCTCGATGGAAACCTGACTGCCGATTCCGATAATCCAGTCGTCCTTGCGTTCGCCGAAGAGAGTGCGGCCCTCTTTTTTCATCGGCTGTACGTTGATATCGACCGTCTCTGTGTCACGGCTAATCTGGAGCGCCAAAGTTTTGCCCCCGCTCGATTTGATCGCCCGCGACAACGCTTCCCATTCTTTGACCGGCATTCCATCAATCGCAATAATGCGATCCCCTTTCACTATGCCGGATCGCTCGGCCGGCGAGCCCGCTTCGACCGCGCTGACTCGCGTCGACATTACCGGCACGCCGTAGAACGTAAACACGGCCATCAGAAGTACCAGCGCAAGCAGCAGATTAAACCCGGGTCCCGCCACGACGATGGCGATCCGCTTGAGCAGACTCTTATGAGCAAACGATTTTGCCACATCTTCCTCACGCACCTCTTCATCCGGATCTTCGCCAACCATCTTGACATATCCGCCGAGCGGAAAAGCGCTCAATGCGTATTCAGTCTCACCCTTCTTTCGCACCCAGAGCTTAGGACCGAACCCGACCGAAAATGTGAGAACGCCAACTCCGGAAAGCTTTGCCAACAAAAAATGGCCAAACTCATGGAAAACGATCAACACTCCAAGTCCGATCACCGCTGCACCGATTGAATAAACCAAGTTTTCCATCCACATCTCCTTGATCGTGATTTAACGAATCAGCGATGACGCTTGTTCTCGGGCCCAGCGATCCACTTCAAGAATATCGCCAATGGCCCTTGCCCGGCCGTTACTATGTTTCTTCATGACATTGCCAATTATACGATGTATTTCACGAAATCCTATGCGCCGATCTAAAAATGCCGCCACCGCGACTTCATTTGCGGCATTGAGCACTGCCGGCATCGTGCCACCCTCGCGCAGTGCATGGTAGGCCAAGGCCAATGCGGGAAAGCGCTTCTTTTCAACCGCAAGAAAGGTCAACAGTTTTTGCTCTGTAAGGTCGAGCCCCTGCCAGCTACCTTTGAGCCGGTGTGGAAACGCCAGCGCGTAAGCAATCGGAATACGCATGTCCGGAATCCCGAGTTGGGCAATGATCGAGCCATCCTGATAACGCACCATTGAGTGCACCACACTCTGCGGATGGATCACGACCTCGATACGGGCAGGGTCGATATCGAATTCCCAGTGCGCCTCGATTACCTCGAGCCCCTTGTTCATCATGGTTGCGGAATCGATCGTGATCTTTTGGCCCATTTTCCAGTTTGGATGCTTCAGTGCCTCTGCAACCGTAACTTTCTCCAGACGCCCGAGAGGTGCCTTTAAAAAAGGACCTCCGGAGGCGGTCAAGATGATCTTGTCGATTTCCGCGTGATCATTCCCTTGCAAACACTGAAAGATCGCGCTGTGCTCGCTATCTACCGGCAACAGGCGAACGCGCTTCTTTCTTGCCGTCTTAACGAAAAGCTCACCTGCCATCACCAGCGCCTCTTTATTCGCCAGCGCAATTTCTTTTCCAGCGAGTAGCCCGTTGAAACACGGCATTAATCCAGCCCCGCCGACGATGGCAGCGAGCACGATGTCAACTTCCGATGCTGTTGCAATCGCCGATGCGCCCATCTCGCCGTGAAGAATTTCAACCCGGCTGCGCCCGAGCAGGGCTTTTAGGCGCGCTACATCCTCTTCGCGCTGGATCGCCACAGCGGTAGGTGAAAACTCACGGATTTGTTTGGCGAGAAGAGGCAAATTTCGGCCCGCCACCATGCCGTGAATCTCAAATTTTTCCGGAAATTCCCGAACCAGCGCGAGGGTGCTGACACCGATGGAACCGGTAGAACCAAGAAGCGCGACCTTTTTCACCGATGGAATGCCTGTAGGTATGCGGTGGTAAACACGGCTGGGAAGATCAAGCTATCGAGCCGGTCCAGGAGCCCGCCATGGCCCGGCAGTAGATTACCCGAATCTTTGACCCCAAAGACCCGCTTGATCCATGATTCGAAAAGATCGCCGATTTGCCCGAGAATGCTGACCCCCACAGTTAAGACTGAAATTTCCACCCAATCGATCGATTTAAACAATGCCAAAGCGCCAAGCCAACCAGCGATACCTGCGCCGATCACATAGCCGCAAATCCCGGCAACTGTTTTTCCCGGGCTGATTTCAGGCGCGAACTTGCGAACACCAAAACGCCGGCCAATAAAATAGGCCATCGTATCCCCGCCCATGGCAACCGCTAACAGCCAGAACACCCATGCACGACCTTCGG
>JBIOXP010000451.1:0-5173 GCA_044869705.1 Binatia bacterium
TTGGATGACATGCGCTGGGGAAATCCGCCCCGCCAATCAATCCAGGAGGTTCTCATGTCTGCAACAACCCTTTCCCCCGCGAAGCCAATCGTTCCCGTCTTCGCCTCGATAACCCATGCCCTCTCGCCCTTCGCAGAGCCGCTCGTTCGTGTCGCGGCTGGATTGCTGCTCGTTCCACACGGTGCTCAGAAACTGTTCGGTTGGTTTGGCGGCTACGGCATCGATGCGACCGGACAGTTCTTCGCGACCAAGCTCGGTCTGCCTGCGTCCCTCGCGGGGGTGGCTGGCGTAATCGAATTTTTCGGCGGCCTGTTGCTCGCCGCCGGGATCGCCACCCGCGCGGTCGCCGCATTGGTGTTGGGGGTAATGGCAGTCGCTATCGTGCAGGTCCATCTCCCCGCGGGGTTCTTTTGGACCGACGGCGGATACGAGTACCCGCTGCTGTGGGCGATCGTCGCGCTCTCTTATGTCATTCGTGGCGGGGGGCGCTACTCAGTGGACGCTCTGGTCGAGCGTGAGATCTAAATCGTAATCGGGCGAGCGCCGGTGTAGCGCTCGCCCATTGATGGAGTATGTCATGTCAATTTCCATTCGTTCGGGTGAATCTCGTGGTCACGCGAACCACGGGTGGCTCGATAGCTTTCACAGTTTCTCTTTCGCGCACTATTACGATCCGAAGCACATGGGTTTCGGACCACTGCGCGTAATCAACGAAGATCGAGTTCAGCCGGGCGCAGGTTTCGACACACACGGCCATAGCGATATGGAGATTATTTCTTACGTGCTTGAGGGTGCTCTTGAGCACAAGGATGGCCTCGGTACCGGCTCGATCATTCGCCCTGGCGATGTGCAGCGCATGTCCGCAGGCACGGGGATTCGTCATAGCGAGTTCAATCACTCAAAAATTGAGCCCGTCCACTTCCTGCAGATCTGGATCATTCCAGAAAGCAAAGGGCTCAAGCCAAGCTACGAGCAGAAATCGTTTAAAGACGACGAAAAGCGCGGCAAGCTTCGGTTGATCGCATCGCGCGACGGGCGCAGTGGGTCCGTCACCATCCATCGCGACGTCGATGTCTACGCCACGCTGTTATCGCCCGGCCAGACGGTCACTTATAAACTGCCGGCGGGTCGTGGGGCCTGGATCCAAGTTGCGCGTGGTGCTGCCGTTTTCAACGGCAAACTTCTGAAGGCGGGGGATGGTGTGGCAATTGACGCGCCTGACACGCTCCAAATTCAAGGAGAGCAAGAGGCGGAGATAATCCTCTTCGATATAGCGAACTAACGGTATCGGCCTTTAGCGCGTAAAGCGCTAGCGCGTTGGCCGTTGCAGGAGCTGGGGATCTAACGGGTACATGAATGAGGTGGTGCGCGTGATTACGAAAGGACAAAAGCCATGTCGACCATGTTGAAGAATGCTCTGTATGTCCTTGCGACTATTCTGGCGATCGGAATGCTCTTGCCTTATCCGAACGCCCTCGCCCAAGCACCTTCGCCCCCAGCGCGCTCAAGCGTGTTGCCCACTGGTGGGGGAGCAACCTTGCTTGATCCATCCGACACTGTGATCCTCTTGCTTGATCACCAAGCTGGCTTGTTCCAGACGGTCAAGGACATTCCTGTCGCCGAGTTGCGCTCGAACGTTGTCATGCTTGCGAAGCTTGCCACGCTGATGAAGATCCCCGTGATTACAACAGCGTCTGAACCCAACGGTACGAATGGACCGCTCATGCCGGAAATCCATCAAAACGCGCCACATGCCGTTTATGTGCCGCGTAAAGGCGAGGTGAACGCTTGGGACAATGAAGACTTCGTCAGAACAGTGCGCGCTACCGGCCGCAAGACGCTGATTATGGCGGGGGTCTGGACAAGCGTGTGCGTGATGTTTCCCGCGCTGGATGCCAAGGCGGCAGGGTTCAAGGTCTACGCCGTGATCGATGCTTCCGGTGACCCGAGCGAGATGGCGTCGCGAACGTCACTCGCCCGTTTTGTCCAAGGCGGTGTCATTCCTACGACGACTAACGCTGTGCTGTCCGAAGTCCACCGCACGTGGAACCGTCCTGAAGCGGCGGAGATCGGGACGCTCTACGCTCACGTGTCGCCGAACTACGCGGCGGTCGTGGAGAGCTATAAGAAGGCCCAAGAGGTCGCCAAACAGTCCAAATGAGGTCGGTGAGCCGAGTGAATACGAGCCCGGGGCAATGTCCTCGGGCCCTTCTCTTGGCGAGCGCCGAGCTCTTGAAGGTCCGCTTTTGGCCCATAGCAGACATGACGGTTTGCACCGCACATGTCTGCTTTCAGGGGTAAAGCAGACATGGCGTTTTGCGGAGGTCCGCTTTTGCGGTCGCTATTGGGAGTAAAGCGGACATGGGCTGTTGCACCGCATATGTCCGCTAATGACCCAAAGCGGACATGGGTCCGGACACAGGTGCTTTCTACCGGTACCGAAATAACAGGCGCGAGGTGGATATTTCTCCGTTGCTGAAAGCTAGCTTAATGCCGCATCTGAATAGGGCGCCGTCTGGCAATCGAACGGCGGCTTGCTAAGATGCCAAAACGTTCGGCATCCGCGTTCCGCCCAAATTTGCTCGCTCTTGCCGATGCGGTGATCGAATAAAAATCGTGAAGGTAGGGAAAGCTAATGCCGATCGATAGCCGGACTCTTGCGAAGACGATCTCGCGCCGCAGCGTGCTCGGCACCGCGGCTGTTTTGGCGGCAACACCGGCCTTCGCCGACTGCGCGATCGGCCCGCCGGCCCATGACAAGGGGCCGCGCGTGTGGATGGACCTCGACCAGGTGGAGCTCGACGCCGCCTACGATCAAAGCGTCTACGCGCCGCTCATCCGCCAGATTCTGAAACGTTACGCCTCGAGCAGCAACGAGACGCGCGCCCGTCTTGGCGCGCCGAAGAGGTTCTCTTACGGACCGACCGCGATCGAAGCGCTCGATCTGTATCCCGCCAAGGCTCCGAATGCGCCGATCTTTGTGTTCGTGCACGGCGGCGCCTGGCGGAGTGGTGTGGCCAAGGACTATGCCTATCCGGCCGAGCTCTTCGTCAATGCCGGCGTGAACTACATTGCGCTCGATTTCATCAACGTGGATGCCGCGAATGGCGACATCGGCGTCATGGCCGACCAGGTGCGGCGCGGGATTGCCTGGGCTTACCAGAATGCCGCGAGCTACGGCGGCGATGCCCGCCGCTTTTATGTTGGCGGCCATTCATCCGGCGGCCATCTTTGCGGAATCGCTTTGACGACCGACTGGCAGAAGGATTTCGGGCTGCCCGCCGACATAATAAAGGGCGGCCTTTGCATGAGCGGCATCTACGACCTGAAGCCGGTTCGGCTTTCAAAGCGCAGCTCCTACGTCAAGTTCACGGATGCGATGGAAGAGTCGATGAGCTCGCAGCGGCAGATCGAGAAATTGCGGGCGCCGATCATCGTGACCTACGGTACCAACGAGACGCCCGAATTCCAGCGCCAGAGCCGCGACTTCGCTGCCGCCGTGAAAGCTGCCGGCAAGCCGGTCGAGCTGGTCGAGGCGCAGAACTACGATCATTTCGAAATGTGCGAGACGCTCAGCAATCCCTACGGCCCGAACGGCCGTGCCGCGCTCGGACTCATGAAGCTCGCGTAGCGACGCTAGCCAGCCGAGCCCGACGCAAATGGCCTTTCCTGCCAGGCAATGTGTGCTTGTAGCCCCCCCTATCTGCATCCCGGAGGGCGGCGTCCGCTATTGGGAGTAACGGACATGGCTTCCGCGCATTGTTCGCTAACGATCAAAAGCGATGCCAACGGCTTAGCTGATCGCTAGCGGTGGTAGTGCCTTCGGCGTAGGATTTTTCAACGGGTAAGTCGGCAAATTTTATTGCGGAGGCCTGTCATGAAGATTTTCGGAACGACTGGCGCGCTTGCACTTGTGTTGTTTTCGATTTCCGCTGGCGCGGCAGAATACCCTGCGCCGAAACAAGGCGAGTGGGTTGCTCGCGATTTTAAATTTCACACTGGCGAAGTGATGCCGGAACTCAAGTTGCATTACACCACCGTTGGTGAGTCATCGGGAACCCCAGTTGTGGTGCTGCATGGTACTGGCGGCTCGGCGGCGAGCATGCTTACTCCGGCTTTCGCTGGCGAACTATTCGGTCCTGGTCAGCCGCTCGATGCAACAAAATATTACGTCATCATTCCAGACGCGCTCGGTCATGGCAAAAGCGCAAAGCCTTCCGACGGCCTCAAAACAAAATTTCCACAATATAATTACGATGACATGGTCGACGCGCAGCACCGCTTGTTGTCTGAAGGGTTAGGAATCCGCCACGTCCGGCTCATTATTGGCAACTCAATGGGTGGGATGAATGTTTGGCTTTGGGGTGCAAAGTATCCGAACTACATGGACGCACTCGTTCCGATGGCCGCTCAGCCAACACCGATGTCGAGTCGGAACTGGATGCTTCGACGAGTCATGCTTGAAACGGTTCGGAACGATCCAGAATATAAAGATGGAAATTACACTGCCCAGCCGCGTTCCATGAAAATCGCAAGTGTCTTTTTTGGGATAGCAACCGCTGGCGGCACGCTCCGGTATCAAAAGCTCGCGCCAACTAGGGAAAAGGCTGACAAACTCGTTGACGCGCGCCTCGCTGCACCGATGACTGCCGATGCAAATGATTTCTTATGGCAGTGGGGTTCATCCGGCGATTACGACGCGTCGTCCGGCCTTGAAAAGATTGGGGCGACCGTGCTGGCGATTAATGCTGCCGATGACGAGCGCAATCCGCCAGAAACCGGCCTCATGACGGACGCACTCAAGCGAGTAAAAAATGGCAGGTTGTATTTAATCCTTGCTAGCGATGAGACCAGCGGTCATCTCACCACGGGCAACGCAAAGTTCTACCAAAAAGAACTGCAGAAATTACTGGAAACGGCACCTCAGCGTGGGATGTAGTGCGATTAACCGCCGGATGTCCGCTATTGGCCCAAAGCAGACATGACCTACTGCACCGCACATGTCCGCTTTTGGGGGTAAACCGGACATAAGCAAATCGTTTTAAAGAGATTATCGAAATCGCAAATTTTCTCGTGAAAGTTGGTCGATTTTTGTGTAACCCATCAACTTCATGCCACGCTCAATTTCAGCCCGTAGTAGTTCGAGCGCCAGTTCAACGCCTTTCTGGCCACC
>JBIOXP010000452.1:0-6718 GCA_044869705.1 Binatia bacterium
ATGATCGAAATAGTTCTCGGCGTGATGATCACCATTGGGCTCTTCGCCGGGTATGCAGCTTTCATCGCCAGCGGCGAGATGGCGGTGGCGTATTTCATCGGTCATTTTCCAAAAAGTTTCTGGCCGCTTGCGAACGGAGGCGAGCCGGCGGTGCTATTCTGCTTCACGTTTTTGTATATCGCCACTCAAGGTGCTGGAATCTGGAGCGTCGACGCAGCGCGGGCCGACACCGGTAGCGAGATTCCCGCCGGGAGAGTTTCCTAGGGTCGCCTGTAGTCGCAAAGCAATTCGAAGGCTTCCGTTCCAAACCTACAGCCCGGAAATTCCAACGATATCGGTCGGATTTTAGTGGTAAATTCTGTCGAATTTTTGATCATTCCAACTTAGCGAGAATTTGTCATGACCAGTATTGCTCCTGTTATCACGCTCTCTCCTCGCGATTACGACGCGGTGTTGTTCGACCTTGATGGCGTCTTGACCAAGACGGCGCGCGTGCACGCGGCGGCGTGGAAAAAATTGTTCGATGGATTCCTTCAGCAACACGCGGCTCTCACAGGCGAACCGTTCGTGCCGTTTGACATCGTTGCGGACTACCGGCGCTACGTCGACGGCAAGCCGCGCTACGACGGCGTCGCCTCGTTTCTGAATGCTCGTGGCATTGAATTGCCTCTGGGCTCTGCCACAGATGGCGCCGATGCGCCGACAGTGCATGGACTCGGCAAGCGGAAGGACCGCTATTTTTCAGAGCAAATCGAGCAGCATGGCGTTGAGCTTTACACGCCGGCCATCGAGCTGGTGCGTGGCTTGCGCGAGCTGGAGATCAAGACTGCGGTCGTTTCGTCGAGTAAAAATTGCGCGGCTGTTCTCAAGGCTGCCGGCATCGCGCAACTATTCGACACGCGCGTGGACGGCAACGACATTGTGCGCATGCAACTCGCGGGTAAGCCGGCGCCCGATGCCTTTCTGGAAGCGGCGCGGCGGCTCAAGGTAGAAGCGGCTCGCGCCGTGGTCATTGAAGATGCGATCGCAGGTGTTGCCGCTGGGCGCGCCGGCGCGTTCGGTTGCGTGATCGGGGTCGATCTCGCAGGCCAGTCTCAAAAGTTGCGCCAGGCCGGCGCCGATGTGGTGGTGACCAGTTTGGCCGAGGTCGAGATCGCCACCGAACCAGCTTCCGCGTGGTCACTGGTTTACGACCGCTTCGATCCGGCGCACGAAGGCGTTCGTGAATCGTTATGCGCGCTCGGCAACGGGTACTTTGCAACGCGGGGAGCGCTCGCCTGGGCTGTGATGGACGATGTCCATTATCCGGGAACTTACCTCGCCTGCGGTTACAATCGGATGCGCACCGATATCGCAGGACGCATCGTCGAAAACGAGGACCTGGTCAATTTTCCCAACTGGCTCGCGCTTCGATTTCGGATCGTCGATGGCGACTGGTTCGATCTGAGAACCGTGAGGATTCTCTCCTATCGCCAGGAGCTCAATCTCCGGCGCGCGGTGCTGCTGCGCACGATATGCTTCGAGGATCGTCATGGGCGGCGCACGACCGCTCACGAGCGCCGCTTGGTATCCATGGCCGATATGCATCTGGGGGGAATCGAGCTGTCGCTTACGGCTGAAAACTGGTCCGGGAACGTTACCGTTTATTCGGGGATTAACGGGCGAGTCGTCAATGCCGGGGCCAAACTTTATCTCAAGTTCAATAACCAGCATCTGGAACATCTTGGCGGCGCGCTGATCGGCGAAGATGCGCTTTACCTCCTAGTACGAACTTGCCAGTCTAATCTTTACGTCGCGGTGTCAGCACGCACACAGGCGTTCGTTGATGGAGAACCGCGCGAGGCGCGGCGCTGCCTGATCGATGAGCCGGGAACCATCGCTCAGGAACTAAACGTCAGCCTGCGGCAGGGGGAGACCTTATCTTTAGAAAAGACCGCGTCACTCTTCAGCTCGCGCGATCCAGCGATCTCGGAGCCCGTCATTGCCGGGCGCAAGGCGATGGGAAGGGCGCCGCGATTCGAGCAGTTGCTGGCGGCGCACATGGATGCCTGGAGACATCTATGGCGCCATTTCGATGTGCACCTGCGCGCGGCACCCGGCGGTTTTCGTCTGAACGTTTCCATGCTGCTGCGCTTGAATATGTTTCACCTGTTGCAGGCGGTGTCGCCAAACTCCGTCGGACTCGACATCGGCGTACCCCCGCGCGGCTGGACCGGGGAGCATTACCAGGGCCACATCTTCTGGGACGAGCTATTCATATTTCCGTTTCTCAATTACCGAATGCCCGAGATCACGCGGTCGCTTCTGATGTATCGCTATCGCCGGCTCGGTGAGGCGCAGGCTGCGGCCAGAGTCGCGGGCTTCAGGGGCGCCATGTTCCCATGGCAAAGCGGCAGCGACGGCCAGGAGGAAACCCAAGAACTGAATTTGAATCCGCGCTCGAGACGCTGGGTGCCTGATAATACTTACCTTCAACGCCATGTAGGGAGCGCCATCGCTTGGAACGTCTGGCAGTATTACCAGGTCACGGGCGATAATGAATTTCTGCAAGAATACGGCGCCGAGTTGATCATCGAGATCGCGCGTTTCTGGTCAAGCATTGCAATTTTCAACGAAAAGCGCGGGCGCTATGAAATTCACGGCGTGATGGGACCCGATGAGTTCCATGAGGCATATCCGAACTCAGGAAGGCCCGGCCTCAACAACAATGCCTACACGAACATTATGGCCGTCTGGGTCTTGTGGCGCGCTCTCGAAGTCGTGGAGCTGCTGCCCGACATTCGCCGTGCCGAGCTCATGACACGGAATGGCTTATCCACCGAGGAAATCGAGCGTTGGGGTGATATCAGCCGCAAAATGTACGTACCGTTTCACGATGGGATCATCAGCCAGTTCGAAGGTTATGAAGATTTGGCAGAGCTGGACTGGGAGGCGTACCGCAAACGTTACGGCAACATCCAGAGGCTCGAGCTGATTCTCGAAGCGGAAAATGACAGCGCTAACCGCTACAAAGTCGGCAAGCAACCCGACGTGCTGATGTTGTTTTATCTTTTCTCTGCCGAAGAGCTGCGGGAGCTGTTCGAACGCCTGAGCTATACGTTCGAGCATGAGACGATCCCGCGTAACGTCGCCTATTACGACGCGCGTTCCAGTCTCGGCTCCAGCCTGGCGCGGGTGGTCCACGCCTGGGTCATGGCGCGCTCGGACCGGCCGCGCGCGATGCGCTATTTCGCCGAGGCGTTGCAGAGCGACGTCAATGATATTCAGGGAGGCACCACGGCGGAGGGGGTGCACCTGGGCGCCATGGCGGGCACTGTCGATCTCGTTCAGCGGGTTGCGACGGGAATCGAGATCACCGGCGATGTGCTGCGGCTCAACCCCCGTTTGCCGGATGAACTGGAACGGCTCGATACGCGCATTCGCTATCGCGACCATTCCCTCGATCTGCGGCTTACTCGCAATAGTCTAACCGTGCGCGAGCGCGAACGCGGCGGCGCGCCGATCCGGCTAGGATTCAAAGGCGGGCTTTACGAATTTGCCGGCGGCACGCAGGTTTTCAACCTCGGCAGCTGAAGTCAAAAAGAAGGGATTGGCGGGGAGCGCAGCACATGGACGTCGTTGCAAAATCCCGGTTCTCTGTTCGCGGTCGTTGTCGTTATCAACCTCTTCCTGCAGATTGTCGATGATGGCCGGCTGACTGACGGTCGGCCGCACCTTGGATTTCAAAAATACGGTGGTCATCATGACTTCCAACCTCGGCAGCCAGCTAATTCTCGCTTAGCGCGGGCGATGATCCGGAGTCGCTGATCGAATTAAGCGCGACGTCCTACATGCGTTGCGGCAGTTCCGGCCAGAGTTTCTCAACCGCATTGACGAGTACGTCGTCCTCCGCAGTCTCTCGCGCGAGCATCTGAAAAATATCTCGGTGTTGGTCACGTTCGATCATGCGATAGACGGAGTCATTCAGAACAATCCGAAGGCCAGAGCGAACCCCAAAGCGCTGGCGCAATGAGATGGATACGAGACACCGCTGGTCAGTTCTCCGGAAATCTTCGGCGGTTCGGGATGGAGAGAGTCCCGAGGGTTCGGAGCCTGAAAAAAATCATTGCCGAGATGAGCGAACCGACTTTACTTCTGTCGATTCACGGGAGGGGGCGAAACGGTTTCTTTCCCGTGCCATGCTGACCCTATGGGACGGAACGAAACGAAAGCAAAGCCGACGGCTTGGAATATTGGCCAGCCGTTTACGTTTCGGGTGATCCAACCGCGCATTCAGCGGATACCAAGTCAAGCCGTGGATGACGCGGTGCGTGGTCCATTTCAAGCGAAGTCGAAACGGAAGAAAAAAATAATCACGCACGCCGGTTCGGGCAAGCAAAAAAGGAGAAATTGATATGTGCTACAATTGCGGCTGTGGAATGCCTAATAACGATATGGGGAATCCAGCGAACGTTACGAACAAAACCTTTGAAGAAGCTGCCAAGGCTATGAGGCAGTCCAGCGAAGACGCCAAGAGAAACGCTCGTCAATTGCTCGAAAAAGTGATCAATTCCAAAGAACAAAGCAACGACAAGAATTGGAAACCGTAACCGCACCGGCTGCGGCTCTACTCCATTCAGTTAGAGACAGCGAATTATGCGCTGATGCGTTCTAGGACCGGTGCGTTGCCCGGTGATTCTTCCAATCCCAATTCTGCAGCGCCGGAGTGTTGCACGCGATCACTCCACGCCCCACGATCACTGGAGCTTTTCGGTCCTTGCTGACTGACCCCCTGAAAAAACTCACATAATTCCGAGCTGGCACCGGGCACTAGTGGGAAAGTGGAGATCGTAGCCGGAAGGCTCGATCTGCCAGCCGATCTGTTTGTCTACTAAATCGCGTCGAAAATAAGGGGCTGTTCTTTCCTGAAGTTTGGATCTGAGCGCATCCATCCGCAGGCGATGGACTTCTCTTTTCCGGACGGTGCGCTCGGATTCATGTATAATGCCAACCCATGGAGATGCGTTCCTCTGACAAACATATACGGCCCGCCGTATTTCACGTACTCATCTGTGCGCTCATAGTCGCGGTCGGTTACTATTCCTACCATCTAGGACTGGTAACCGCCCAGCGCGAGAATTCGCTCAATGAATTAGATGGAATCGTAAACGCCTGGAGCGGCATTGAAGCTAAGACCGTGAAGCTCGCAGAACGTCATGGCGTGACCGGATCGCCTAGTAGCGAGTCTGCTCTAAAAGCCATGAGTCGCATAAACCAGGAAAGCACCGCTTTACGGAAGCGATTCACAGAATTCGAAGCGAGATTACGGGCCAAGAACGACGGCGTTCTACCGCGCTGGCTGAAAGAGGATCCGAACTGGCAAGAGCTGGATCGGATCTATCACGGAAGTCAAACGGAATAACGAGTGCGCGATATGGCAGCATCGCCGTTTTGAAGTCCATTCATCAGACTGGTTCGTGCGAAACCAAATTGATTAAGATCAGTCGGTCATGTACTCGCGCCAATTGATCGGTCGACGTGGACGATCCTTATAAAAGCCTTCGCTGTTGCTGATCACGGATGAACAGCCCCACATTATGGCAATCAGCGATACAATCGAGGCAATTTTAGTAATGACGACCTTCAGACGCATGATTGGTTATTTCAAGAAACTGGCGTGCATTGCAGATCAGCGCCAACGGTAAGCTGACCCGGATAGGACTTCTTCACTTCAGCGACGGCAGCATCGACATCGAACAGACCGATATGGCTGACAATCAGGCGCCCAACTTCGGCGTCTTGTGCTATGCGACCGACGACCGCAGGCGAAGCATGAAGAGGACTGGTCGCACCTACCGCAATGGCCATATGCATGATTAGGACATTTGCCCCCTTCGCGAACTCGATGAACCGTGGGTTGGTACCAGTTTGATCGGAGCTGAATACAACTGATACGTCTCGGGTTTCCACGCGGTAAGCCAGAGTGGGAATCGGACCGTGCGGTATTCCCAACGCGGTCACCGTCAGTCCCTGCCGGTCGAACACTTTCGACGGATCTGCTTTCGTCACGTCAACGACACCTGGATCGAGCCGAACGCCTCCCGCCGTGTTCCGCTGTGACCCGCCGAGTGTGCCGCCGAGCACTTGAAATGCGCCGTTCTTTTCATCAAAAAGACGGCTGAGGAATGTAGAAAAGCTCGGCGTTGCATCACTACCAGAAGGACCGACGATGGGCAGAGGGTCCTTGCGAACCTGATCGCTTAACCACAAAAGCGCGGGCAGGTCAGAAACGTGATCGGGATGAAGATGACTGATCGCGACCAACGATAGATCGCTAAGCTTGGCTCCGGATTGTCCAAATCGAAGAAACGCTCCGCCGCCCGTGTCTATCAAAACCTTCGCCTGAGAGCCGACCCAGAGAAGATAACTGGCCGAGGCTCGATCTCCGTTGGTTCGGGGTCCACCAGAACCTAGGATTTGCACCGCTACAGGATTTCCGACGCATGGTTGAGCTGATGCGGCTTCGGACGGCGTTGCGATGAGAAGGAATAAGAAGATAACCGCGTATCGGATCATGAGCGCACCTCGCAAAGATTTTTGCCCCCCCTCGACCAACTAATATGCGCGATCGGCTTGAGCGACGCTAAGCGAGTTTTACAGAGGCAGATCCCGCCTGAGACATTGATGGGTTAGGGAGCGTAAAATTAAAAGTAGAGCCCTTCCCGACTTCACTCTCTAC
>JBIOXP010000453.1:0-14326 GCA_044869705.1 Binatia bacterium
CGTGCGGTGTTCCAACTCGCGACAAGATCTTGCAACGGAATATCGGCGATGCCCAGCGACTTAGCGATATTGTTGGCCGTGCCTAACGGGAGAATGGCGATCGGGATACGTTTTTCTATAAGCTCTCGAGCAACTTTGCCGACGGTTCCATCACCGCCCGCGACGGCGATGATGTCGCAAGGTTTTTTCAGCGCCTTTTTCCATTTTTTTTCCTTGCACGATTGATATTTGACCTTGTGACCGGCCTTGCGAATCATTCGAATGATCTCGTCGTCTGACGGGCGCGATCGATCGCCGGCTTTGGGATTATGTATAAGGGTGACTTTAATTTTCAGCTCCTTCCCCGCTCACGCGGCCGAAAAGCGCGGAGTTATCGCTGAAGCCGCTACGCAACCTAGGTGCCAACAGAATCGGCCGAGAATGACCTAGAGCCTCGAACTGGGTTCCGTTGCGCAAAATGTGATGCTTGAGTATGGCCAGAGCGGTCAAATACAGCTGTTGGGACATCCTACAGCGTGCGTATTTAACCGACTCACATGGAACGACTCAAAGCACACACGGGCTCCCGATAGATGAGGCGACCAGATCATGATGTCAGACAATTCCTCACATCGTTCGGAGCGGAAAATACAGACGCACGGTCTCAGCCGGTTTGTCCACTTCTAAATGTTTTCGCTCGACGAATGCACATCATGTTTTAACT
Organism: Binatia bacterium; assembly: GCA_044869705.1. Classification (GTDB taxonomy): domain Bacteria; phylum Desulfobacterota; class Binatia; order UBA9968; family UBA9968; genus DP-20. Next base: position 704 of record JBIOXP010000453.1, read on the forward strand.
ACGAGATTTATTAGTCCTATACAACGATCCTCGACTCATCAATTGTCATCGATTTTTCTCAAAGGTGCGTGAAGCTCAGTGCGAGCACAACAGTATGATGTTACGACGCTGGGACTGCATGAAAGAAATCGGAAGGAAATATCCGGTGTGGCCAGATGGCACAGGCCTTGCGCGAGCGAAGGAGTTCGAGCGCGACGGTCGGAGATTTCATAACGATCAAAAAGGAGGCAGGATCTGATGAGTAATCGCAGAATGATCATTACCGCATTCGCTCTCTCGAGCACGCTCGCCTTTGGGTTGCAACCCGGTTGGTCGCAGACCAGTGGTGGCTCCTCGAGCGGAAGCGGTTCGCAAGAGTTGGGAACTGGTAAGTCGGGCTCCGGAACCTCGGGTTCCGTGGGAAGCTCAGGCAGCACATCAGGACGGAGCGGCAGCAGCAGCGCGCGTTCCAGCGCCGACTGCCCGGACGGTAGTATTGCTTCAGGCAAAGGATCGACCGGCACCGGCAGCTCTAGTTCAACTAGCAAAAGCTCCAATGGTAGCACGGGAAGCACGAGCAGCTCGGCACGTAGCGGGGGCAGCGCCGGGAGCGGTTCGTTGGCACAGTCCAATATCGATTGTCCTCCGATGGGGAGCACGGGAACAGGCAGCGGCACCACTGGTAGCAGCGGGCGCAGTGGAAGTTCAAGCAGCGGTCTTGGGGGAAGCAGCAGTGGCAGCACAGGCAGCAGCGGATCGACTGGCAGTGGTATGGGCGGCAGCAGCGGCATGGGTGGAAGCAGCAGCGGGAGTACCGGCAGCAGCGGGACCGCCCGTTAAACGAACAGCGATCTTCCGGTCGTCGCGCTCGACTGAACTTCGCATCCGTCCGATCACCGCATCCGAATAAGAGATACTATACCTCCGTATCGAGCAGTATCGATGAAGCGACAAATCTGCCCTTGAACCCAGCAAATTTTTTTTCTAGACCCCTTGAACCGTCTTAAATCGCGAGTTCATAATCTGGTCATGCAAAAACGAACACTCAGCTACGCCACCGGTGTTTTTGAATCGGCTCAGTTTGCAGCCGGCTCGGAGTTTATCGGCACGCAATGGGATACAACTTCAGGCCTACAGAACCAACCCGAAAAGCGATTGATGCTGGCCATTCTGTTGGACGCCGTGGAATGCTACCAAAAATACGCGCCATTACATCGCCGAAAGCCCGATCGCCTGTTCACGGCGACTGCAGAATGGATTTTTGAGGACGATTATAAATGGCCTTTTTCGTTCCTCAATATATGCGACGCCGTAGGCATAGATCCGAAATATTTGCGCAACGGCCTGCAGCAGTGGAACGAAACGCGTTCTGGAAGACTGAGTGGCCTCAAGCATCCCTCGCCACCCATCAAAATTCGACGCTGCGCGTGACATTTCCCAGATCGCGATGTGCGAAAATAGTCGCCAGGCGATCGTGCAGGCCTAGCAGGCAACTCGACGGTCCCTGCGATCTCAGATCCTTCGGCTTCACAACAACTCGATTTTGTGGGCTCTGACCACGACCGACTGTTGCTGGAAACGGCTTTCCAGCGATCGACGTAATTTACGCCACCAACGCTCGTCCCACGCCTGCACCATGATCTCGTAGATGATCAGGTCATCGCGAACGACTTGCTCGCGTTCCTGCCAGAGCCCGTGCACGGGTGCGCGCGTGTAAGCGGTAATCCCGCCAAATCGCTCAACCAGCTCGTCACGCAAGTTCGTGAAGAGTTTCTGCTCGAAGGGGACTCCTGTGTTGCTGTAGATCGGAATTAGAATTTGGACCAAGCGCATACCGGCACAATGGTTCAAATTAAAATTAAATTCCACCGGAGCTGTCCAGCTTGCTCCAGTTCGTCAAAATTTTTCGGGGAGGTCGAAACTAAATCAGACGCACTGTCGCGCAGACTGTTCGGAAACCTGCGAGCTGCCGTTAAGCACGAGAGCGGGGGCATCATGCATACGTCGCGGTAAACCAAGCCTAAATTGTTCTGCCAGGGTTGTTATCAAGCGTGCACGCTTGGCAATAATTCGAGCACTCAGGCGCGCCCGGACCCTGCTCTTTAGGACGAGCAAGGTCCGGGCAAATGGCGCCACGCCAATTCGATTAATTGGTGGCGACTTCTAGCTGGTTATCGACTTTTTTGACACCGGCAATCTGTTTGGCCTTGTTTTCTATCACGCCTTTTTCTTTGTCGCTCTTCACGGGGCCGCGCAGCGTCACGTTCCCGTCGCTCGTGATCACCTTGACGTTCTTTCCGTCTGTCGAGAGCGAGTCATCATCGGTTAGCGCCTTGCGAACGTTTTGCGTGATGGTTCGATCAGCTTCGTTTTCGGACTGATCGCCAGGCGTTTTGTTAGCATCATCACGATCACGCACATTGCGGCCGGTATTGTCAGGCGGGACTTGGGTGGATTGCGATACTTGATTGTCGCTCGACTTGTTGTCGGCACGGTCTTTTGAACAACCGAACACCACTAATGTCGCCAGTAATGCTAATGCGATTGGTTTCATAGGTATGCTCCTCCTTGCGTCAGTCAGAGCGCAACTAACATGCCATGCGTGTCCATCATAAATTACACCTGATAGGCCAGCGCGATTCTGCTGTCCGGGTAGTAAAATCTCCCACGTGTGAGGTTTCCACTTACACTTCCCTAAGCATCATTCGAGATTCGGATTGCGGTCCAGGAGCGTCGCATTGTTGACACCGAGTTAGACTCACGTTAGCGTCTAGCGCAAGATCATTTAACAAGGAGCATTTCTCGTGACGACTATACGAGACATTATTCAGGTCGGTGTTGGTATGCCGGACCGCGAAATTTTCGAAAAGTTCGCCACTGATCTGCTGGGATTTTTCACGAGCCGATCGCCAGATGGCAAAGTAACGTACCTGAGACCCGATCAGTATCCGCATCGAATTGCGGCGTACACAGCGCCGACCCCTATGTTGCAGTACGTCGGTTTCGACGTGGGCGGCCGAGGGGAACTTGCAGAGTGGGAAAGCAAGCTAACTTCCGCTGGAATCGGGTGGCGGCGCGGCACGGCAACGGAATGCGCTGAGCGGCAGGTCGCGGAATTCATCGAATTCAAAGATCCGGACAGCCACACTCTCGCACTGACCTACGGGTTCAAGCCTCTGAAAGATCCGGTCCAGTATACTCGTGAGCTTCGGGTCCTGGGTCTGGGGCACGTGCTGCTCACAGTAGCGGACACGCAGCGAGCGCACGATTTTTATACCGACGTCCTCGGATTCCGCTTGAGCGATTGGGTTAATATCGACGAGCACGTGCGCTTATGTTTTCTACGCTGCAACGAGCGTCACCATAGCCTAGCTTTTGCTCCGTGCATGCCCGGCAAAGCTCCGCGCTTGCAGCATGTGATGTTCGAAGTGGACTCACTCGATGATGTCATGCGCTCGTATCATTTTTTGCGCCTTCACAATGCGCCGATCGGTATGGGGCCAGGCCGGCACCCTAATTGTCAAACCGTCCACGTCTACGTGCAGACACCCGGCGGATTTGCGGTCGAGCTGGGCTGGGGACATCGACGGCTCGACGATACGCACGAACCGATAGTCTATCCAGTTGGAACCCCGGTCGATCTTTGGGGCGGCAATATTCAGAGTTCGGAATTCGAGCTCGGTTAAAAGAAAGAGGCCAACCAGCCCAGTCGCGCTCAAGGCCTACGATTGCCGGCGGCTTGTCGTCAAACGAATCAGCAAGCCTTCGTCGGGGCCGATATGGAGAACGCCGCGCACGGATTCCCCCAGACGGTCGAGTCCGGTCGAGAGCGTTATTCGACCCTCACCAAACCTCTCGGATATATCCACCACCTGCGGCGCTGAGCCGAAGTTGAGTGCCACCAGAAACGCACTCTCGCCAGCGCGACGCACATAGGTGAGCAAATCGCCTTCTCGGGCCATCGGCTCGAGCTCGCCAACCTCGAGCGCGGGTTCGCCGCGCCGAACGGTAATCAACTGCGTATAGAGCGACAAAAACGAAGCAGGGTCGTCACGCTCACTTTCAACGTTGATCTGAGCATAATCCTTCGCCACGGGCAGCCAAGGCTCGCCTGCGGTAAAATCGGCGTTTTTCGCCGCGCTCCACTGCATCGGCGTGCGCTGGGGGTCGCGGCCCAAGCCGCGGCCGGGAACATTTTTTTCGAACCGGTCCTGGACTTTGTCCGGTGGAATCTCGACATCGTGCATGCCGATCTCATCACCATAGTAAAGGGTAGGAGTGCCGCGCAGGGTGAGAAGCAACATCGCCGCTACACGCGCCTGTTTCGGTCCGACACGAGATGCGATCCGCGGCCGATCATGATTGCCGAGGACCCAATTCGGCCAGCCGCCGCGCGGCAGCGCCGCTTCATATTGCTCGATGATGCGGGCAATATCGCGGGCATCCCATCGCGCCAGCAAGAGCTGAAAATTAAACGGGACATGCACACCGCTAAGATTAATGCCGTAGTACTGCACCAGCCGCTCTACGGGCAGATAGATTTCCCCAATGAGCACCCGATCCTGATACTGATCCACCAGCCGGCGCATGCGTGTCACTACGGCGTGCACTTCGGCCTGATCAGTGCTGTGCAGCGCCAGTAATTTTTGGTAAGGATCGGCGCCCTCGCGCCAATCGGGATTGATAGGGTTGTCACGGAATTGCTCGTCTTTGATGAGGTGCCAGAGAACATCGACGCGAAAGCCGTCGACGCCGCGGTCCAGCCAAAAGCGCAGCACGTCGAGCATCGCCTCGACGACTTCAGGGTTGCGCCAGTTCAGGTCGGGCTGCTCGCGCAAAAAGGCGTGATAGTAGTATTGCTTCGTTTGCGGATCGTACTCCCACGCGCTGCCGCCAAAACAGGACAGCCAGTTATTCGGCGGTCCGCCGCTCGGCGACGGATCATGCCAGAGATACCAATCGCGTTTCGGGTTGTCGCGCGATGAGCGCGATTCGATAAACCACGGATGTTGATCGGAAGTATGGTTGGGAACGAAATCCAAAACCAACTTGATCTCCCGCGCATGCGCTTCGCGAACCAGAAGGTCGAAATCCTCCGAAGTCCCGAATAGCGGATGAATCCCGGTGTAATCCGCGACATCGTAGCCGAAGTCCTTCATTGGCGACGGATAGATCGGCGATAGCCAAACCGCGTCGATGCCGAGGCCGCGTAAGTAATCCAGCCGTGAGATCAAGCCACGCAGATCGCCGACGCCATCGCCATTGCTGTCCATGAAAGAGCGTGGATAGATCTGGTAGATAATACCGCGCTGCCACCACAGATAAGTCGCGGCTCTGTTGGCGTGTTCGGCGGTGTCAGGCGTGGGTTCAGCCGTCATTGTGAGTAATTCGGGGTTTGATTTTAGCGCTTAGGGGAAAGCACCACCGCGGCGTGTCCAGGGATGCGCCAGCCCTCTTCTGTCTCCAGGGCGGGGGTTCCAAGCCCTCCATATTTCGGATTCTCGCTCGACCAAAGAATGTCCCAATAATGTCCACCTGGCGGCGCGAGGAGCGGTTCGGGAGTTATGGAGAGATGCAAATCGGCTCCTAAATTCACGACCAGAAGCCGGTCGCCTTGTAGGTCGTCGAACCAGCGAATCAGGAATGCTTCAGAGGCTAGAATGGCACCGTCCAATAATCCCGCGCCCGCTTTGCTGAACACTGGATCGCCCCTGCGCAGGCGCAGGAGATCGCAATGAAGCGTATAGGCTGCAAAGTGATCTTCACGCTCGTCGAGATTGAGCTTGCATTTTTCGAATGTGGCCCGATCTGCCGGATCGGGAAGGAGGCGCTGCATTTCGGGCGTTCCCAGGCTGCGGAATTGGGCTAAGAACTCAGCGCGTCCTTTGCGCACGGCCTGGGCAAGCTCAGCCCGGTGATCGGCGAAAAAGAGAAACGGACTCGATGATGCGAATTCCTGGCCTTGGAACAGCATCGGGGTTGCGGGACCGAGCAGCAGCAACGCTGTGATCGCGCGATAGCGGCCGGGACTGGTCAGTCGATCGAGGCGAAGTCCGCAGCCGGAATTTGCCACCTGATCATGGTTCTGAATGTAACTGATGAATGTTGTCGGTGAAACGCCAAATGCGGGTGTGCCGCGTCGCTGTTTTTGCCAGCTATAGCGCTGGCCCTGGTAGAGATAGCCCCATTTGAGCGCCGACACGAGTTCCTGAGGAGTCCCGTGATAGTCCGTATAGTAGGCTTCGTTTCGTCCGGTGACCGCAACCAGCGCGCTATGGTGGAAGTCATCGTTCCATAAACCATCCATTCCATAGCCGCCCTGCTCGACGGGTCTGACGAGCTTTACATCCTGCGGTTCGTTTTCCGCGATGATGATAATCGCTCGTTGTGGCGCTGCCCGTCGCGCGGAGCGGGTAATCTCTGTGAGGACGTGTGGTGAGGTCGAATCGAAAATCTGCTGCGTTGCGTCGAGACGAAGACCGTCGATATGATACTCGGCGATCCAGTAGGCGGCGTTGGCGGTGATGAACTCGCGCACGGGCGCGGAGTTTTTGCCGTCGAAATTGATCGCCATGCCCCATTCGTTTTCATAACGGTCGGTGAAGTAGTCAGAGGCAAACTCTTTGAAGTAAGCGCCGTCCGGGCCGAAATGGTTGTAGACCACATCAAGCAGCACGGCGAGGCCGATCCCATGCGCGCGATCGACAAAAGCGCGAAAATCGTCGGGCGTTCCATACAGCCGAGTCGGCGCATACAGGTCAACGCCGTCGTATCCCCAACCGAAGCTGCCGCTGAAATCCGCCACCGGCATGATCTCCAGCGCGGTGACTCCCAACTTGACCAGGTGTTCCAGCTCGCGCGTGGCCGCGTTCCAGGTTCCTTCGCCTGTGAAAGTTCCGATATGCAGTTCATAGATGATCTGGCCGGCGAGCTGAATGCCGCGCCAGTTTCCGTCAGTCCAGGCAAAGCCGTTCGAATCGATGATCTGCGACGGACCGTGCGGCCCGTCGGGTTGAAAACGGGAGGCGGGATCCGGATAGGAATTTTTGCCATCCAACCGGTATCGATAGAGCATGCGCGGCGCCGCATCAGTTATGAGGCCGGAAAAATAGCCGGCGCCGTCGCGCTCGATGTCGTAAGAGACCGGAGACTCTCGACTAGCGGCACTCTCGAGTAGAACCTCGACGCGCTTGCGGTCCGGCGCCCAGACGCGGAAGTGGACACCGCCCGACGGCTGAGGTTCCGCGCCGACGGGGAGGCGCCGGATGAACTTGGGTGCATTTACAGAAGAAAGATTTCCACTTGTTTCGGCAGAAAAATCTCCCGTGCGGCTGTCCATCTAAATACCATAAGTTCTTAAAGGGCTGGCCTCAAGATTATGACGAGGGATTTTTTTCGTGACTTCGCCACAAAACGCATCGAAGTACGTTTTATTCGACGGGATTTCTACTATTCTAACACACAGGGGGAATTCAGATCGTGATCAACGACCTTTGGTACAAGAACGCCGTCGTCTATTGTCTGTCGGTAGCGACGTATATGGATGCCAATGGGGATGGCATCGGCGATTTCCAGGGTCTGATGCGGCGTCTCGATTATCTGCATGGACTCGGAATCACGGCCATATGGCTGATGCCGTTTCAGCCCTCCCCGTATCGCGATGACGGATACGACGTGGCCGATTACTACGGAGTGGGTTCACGTCACGGCACAATCGGCGATTTCGTCGAATTCACGCATGCGGCGGCGCAACGCGGTATTCGCGTGATCATGGATCTCGTGGTTAATCATACTTCCGAGCGCCACTCTTGGTTTCAGGAGGCGCGCAAGAATCCAAACTCTGAATACCGGGATTGGTATGTTTGGTCGGACAAGAAACCGCCCAATGCCAACAAGGGAATGGTATTTCCGGGAGTGCAAAAATCGACGTGGTCCTACGATAAAATTGCGCGTTCCTGGTATTTTCACCGTTTTTATAATTTCCAACCTGATCTCAACACCTCCAACCCCTACGTCCAGGCCGAAATCCTAAAGATCATGGGCTTCTGGATTCAACTCGGGGTGGTCGGATTCCGCATGGATGCAGTGCCTTTTATCATTTCGACAAAAGGCGCGCGCGCCAAAACCGTGGAACAATACGACATGCTCCGGGCCTTCCGTGAATTCCTCCAGTGGCGTAAAGGCGATGCGATCATTCTCGCTGAAGCCAACGTTTTGCCGGAAACCGATATGGAATATTTCGGTGCCGACGGCGACCGTATGCACATGATGTTTAACTTTCAGGTTAATCAGAATTTATTTTATGCCATGGCCGCTGCGGATTGCCGGCCTCTGATCAAAGCCCTGCAAGCGACGAAACCGCGTCCGGCGACCGCGCAGTGGGGGCTATTTCTGCGCAACCACGACGAGCTTGATCTGGGCCGATTGACTGACGAGCAACGCCAACGCGTTTTCGATTGTTTTGGTCCGGAAAAAGAGATGCAGCTTTATAACCGTGGGATTCGCCGACGGCTCGCTCCCATGCTCAATGGCGACCGGAGGCGCATTGAGCTTGCTTATAGTTTGATGTTCACGCTCCCTGGTACGCCGGTGATTCGGTATGGAGACGAGATTGGCATGGGGGATGATCTCAATCTGGCGGAGCGCAACTGCGCCCGCACGCCGATGCAATGGTCAACCGAGCCGCACGCGGGATTCACAAAATCGGATCGTCCGATATTACCGGTGATTAGCGACGGACCCTACCGCTACGGGCATGTCAACGTCGCCGAACAACGGCGCGATCCAAATTCGCTCCTCAACTGGACCGAACGAATCATCCGCATGCGTAAAGAAGTTCCCGAGGTTGGCTGGGGCGATTTCCAAGTGCTGCCGCTTCGCGACCCGGCGATTTTCGCCATTCGCTATGACTGGCGCAACAATTCCGTCCTGTTCGTCCATAATCTGGATAGTATCCCGCGAGAGATCGCGTTTAGCACGGGTTTGTCCGGCGACCAAGGCCGATTGCTCGTCAATTTGCTGACCGAGGACCACAGCCAGGCGGCCGACAACGGAAAGCACCATCTACTGCTCGAAGCATACGGTTATCGTTGGTATCGCGTCGGCGGTCTCGACTACTTGCTCAAGCGCAGCGAGATCGAAACGGCAAAAACCGGCTGATCGGGAGCCGTGTCCAGTGGGGATTCCGCTTTGGCCCTCCGCGCTGATTGCGAACCGAGTGATTCTCTCGATCATAATCATGAAAGTGAATGCAGACACCTCCATAGAGAAAATCATATTCCGACGATGCTTCCTGGCCGATGGTCGGCGCGCAAAACAGCCCTTCACAAAGGCACATGGTTTGCGCACCAGCTACTGCTGAGCGGTGCGCGTCATCGTCTTAGGGTGGAAAATCCATCTGGGGACACTGAAAGGGTGCGAGTTCGGCGGCACATGCCGAGCCGGTTTGGGCGCGCAAAAAGAGACTCCGCCGCCGGAGCAACGGACGCGGACCGATTCCGGATTTGCGCGCGCTTGCGAATCGCGATAGACGAGCCACAGGAGAGAAGCCCGCTCATCAAAGGAGGTAGCATGCGCCTCGATCAAGAAGAGCAGAGCACGAACGTCGAAGATCGACGGGGTTCAAGAATTTCACCCGGGCTTGCGACGGGCGGCATCGGCACAGTGGCGATCATTTTAATAGGGCTTTTCTTCGGCATCGATCCGAGCGTGTTACTTCAGGGTACCAGCGTCGATACGAACGCGCCGCCCGCATCTAGCCAACCGGCCGCAGGCAGCAATGATCAGATGAAAGACTTCGTTGCCAGGGTGCTCGGGAGCACAGAGCGTACCTGGGGCGAAATTTTCGCGCGCAACGGCCGAACCTATCAACCCCCTAAACTGGTGCTCTTTAGCGGCGCGGTGCAATCGGCGTGCGGGTCTGCGCAGACTGCGGCCGGGCCATTCTATTGCCCGGAAGATTACAAGGTCTATATCGATCTCGATTTCTATCGTGAGTTGCGCGACCGCTTCCAGGCTCCAGGCGATTTTGCCCAGGCTTACGTGATCGCTCATGAAGTTGGCCATCATGTGCAAAATCAACTCGGGGTGATGCAAGCACTGCAGCAGCGACAGCGCCGGTCAAGTCAGGAGCAGGCGAATGCTCTATCAGTGCGGGTCGAATTGCAGGCTGATTGCTTCGCCGGCGTGTGGGCCCACTCGGCAAATGCGGAAAGAAAAATTCTTGAAGAAGGGGATATCGAGGAAGGCTTGAATGCGGCCGCACAAATCGGCGATGACCAAATTCAGAAACGTGCTCAGGGTTATGTCGTGCCCGAAAGCTTTACCCACGGCAGCGCCAAGCAGCGGGTCGAATGGTTTCGCAAAGGCATATCCACCGGCAACTTGAGCCAGTGCGATACATTTGGCAGGGGAGTTGTGCTCTAGCTGCACCGAATCTCGATCGCAGCGATATAGCTCAGAGCAAATTGACATCAGGCGAGAAAAACCGCCGTTTGAGCCACCACGCTGAAGCAAGTGCCGCGATCACCAGCAGTGAGCTGAGGACGAGAGTGGAATTCGGCTGCGGCGCAGGCGCAAGGGGCTCCTCCTGGTCCTCCCATTTCGTCTGAAACTCTCCTTTCGCGAAATCGTAGACATAGACATTCTGCCATTCAAAACAATGGATCGGGCGCGCGAAGTTCGTGTCGTCTCTGACTGTTCGTGCGGGAACTTCGTTCGCCTTGTAAATACAGGTTTTGAACCGCAACGAGGTGTTTTTGACGCCGGTGCCCGTAACGAAGGCTCCAGCCGGATAATCGGTCATGTAGACGACCGGAACCACGGGCCTTTCGGCGCCGAAATAGTTGTGCGTCCGACCATCCGACAGAGCTGGCCCATTCCAGCGCAATAAATAGAATCTGCCGAAATCAGGATCGCTGTTATAGACGGGATCAACGTCTTGGGAGTCGATCACCCAACGTGGAAAACATAGCGGCACGTTCTCCCCGAAGCTCGACACGCCATAGTTAATCTGCTTCTCGATGCGGCCGGCGCTGTTTCTGGCGGTGGAAAAAACACAGCCTTTGACAAATTGAACGATGGCATATTTTTCGATCGCATCGACGGAATCGGTCTCGTATTCCATAATCACGCCGTTGGCATGGGTAGGATTTTTGGGATCGTCGCTAAACCAAATCTCGTGCGCCATAGTCGTCAGCGTGAAGCGCTTCAAATCGCAGGTTTTGTTAGCTCGACAGTCGGGATTCCAAAAACTCTCTTTCGATTCTGACAGCGTATGGACGTGCCCATGGCCGGTAAAATCACCGTGCGAATCGACGGCGAAAAAAAACACCAGCAAGTTGAGCAAGATGCGAAAAAAGGCTTTCATGCTGAATCTCGTGTCGCACTCGAGGGCGTCGCGATGCCGAGGAGCCTCAGAGGCTATCGGCGATATCAGTTTACTTACACGAACCGACGATTAATTTAAATTCTTCATGATGGCGATTTTATTTGCCGTCTGCGCGGCAGCTCTGTACGGCAGCGCGGACTTCATCGGAGGTTTGGCTTCACGCCGATCCGCAGTGATGCCGGTGATGATCGTCTCGCAATTTGCCGGTTCGGCAATGCTGCTCGCAGTAATCCCATTGCTGCCGTCAACCAGCGCGACTACGGCTGACTTGATGTGGGGAACGGTGGCCGGCGTTGCGCTGGGAATCGGACTGATGCAGCTCTATCAGGGTTTGGCGCTCGGAAAAATGAGCGTGGTCGCGCCGGTGACTGCCGTGTTGGCGGTTGCGCTCTCTGCCGTTGTGGGAATGCTCGGGGGCGATCGCCTGTCGATCATCGGACTCGGCGGTATCGTGCTGGCCGTCACCGCGATTATTCTAATCAGCCAAGGCGGAGAGCCAAATATCACGAATGAAAACGCAACCGGCGGCTCGGGCGTGCTCATCACGGCCGTTTCCGCCGGACTATTGATCGGGGTCTTTTACGTGGCGATCAAGCAGGCCAGCGCCTCCGGCGGGCTGGTGGCGCTGCTTTCAGCCCGTGTTACCGCGCTGGTGGTGCTGCTAGGGCTGGCAATCTCACGTCGGTCGTTAATCACCGTCGGGCGCGATGTGGTCTGGCTGGTGATCCTCGGCGGTGCCCTCGACGTCACCGCGAACGTGCTCTACGTTCTGGCGGCGCGGCACGGGATGCTAACGATCGCCGCGACCTTGACGTCGCTCTATCCGGCAAGCACCATCCTGCTCGCCCGCTTCGTGCTCGGCGAGCGTTTGCGGGGCGTGCAAATCGCTGGGCTCGCCTGCGCGGGCATCGGCGTTGCGCTTATCGGCGCAGGGTAACGACATTTTTACGCAACGAATATTTCTCCGAAGCGCGCCAGGCAAGATCCTTCGTTCTGTCGGTCTGGACGATCAACAGACTGGCCGAAAACCGCTCGATACACGGTTCGCGCAGCCGGCGAATCGTAATACCGTTCCGGGGAGAGAGCGAAGAGTGCTGGAGCAAAACACCCCAGCTGCAAGTTGGCTCGACGGTGTCTATCTTCTAAGGAGTGAAGAAAGAAAAACCGGCATAGATTACGTGCGAGTCCATGCCGGGATTACTGTGCCCAGTGTTAGCATTGGAGATGTGGTGCAGCTTGTAGCCGATCGTCAACGCTCGTTTGGGAGCGATAAAAAACTGCAGACCGAGCCCGAGCTCCGGGGTAAAGTTGAACCGGGACGAACTTGGAACGGGCACATCGTGGGTGAAGTAAACAAATCCGACACTCGCGGCGACAAACGGCTGGAGCCAACTCTGTGGCGCAAAATTGAGCTTTAAGCCTATCGGCGACAGGCCAGCTCCGTAGATCGTCGAGCTGCCTCTCCTGACGTTGCTTGGCTCGAAGTATACGACCGCCGGATAGAGGTCCAAAGTGTACTCTAGGGCAGCGGCGTCCCACGTCTGCAAAATTCGTCCATAGCGAAGCGCCAGCAAAAGCAGTTGGCGGTCTTCGACGGTGCCGATAAGTTGCGCCGTATCAGGCGAACCGCCGAGCCAGACGCCAAATTCGTTCATTCCTGCTCGAAGAGCATATGCACCGCCCGAAGTAGGGGAATCGGCTGCCTGGACCGACGAGAAGCCGCCGAGGACGATAAAGGCGAGCAGGCCAGTGGCAAGGCAGAGTTTTTGCGCTCGAAGGCTGAAAATCTTTCTCATCTGAGACTCCTTCGAGTTCAGTCTAACCGAAACGGACGCCGATGATATACGTCGGCCGCATATCTCCGGGCGGTGAAACTCGAAGCCCGGCCGCGGAGGCAGATCGCGATGTGCGTTTCAGTACGTATCGAACATCCGCTGGATCTCGTCGGGGTTGGTCGTCTTGGTGAGTGCCAAGGAGAGTAGCAGGCGCGCTTTCCACGGTTGCAGATTATCGCCGGCGACAAAGCCGCGTTTCTGCAGCCCGGGGCTTCTCACTACCCGGCCGGAAGCGACGCGGCTGCACAGACACATGATCATGCTTTTTTCCTTGAAGCATTTGTCGAACGCAGCATCTTCCGCCGGGGTCGGCCGCCCGGCTCCGGTGCCGGCGCTGACGATCCCCTTCGCCCCGGCGTTGGCTGCGGCTTCGATCATTGTGCCGTCGGCGCCGACGTAGGAGACCACGACGTCCACCCG
>JBIOXP010000454.1:0-4158 GCA_044869705.1 Binatia bacterium
GGGCGCCACCGGCCGGAACCTGGCTCGATCCGAAGCTCCGAGTCCTTCACGCCGAAATCTATCCGAGCGTCCGAGCGCCGCTTCCGGACACGATCAAGGATCGTGGCCAGGTGCGCGCGATGTGGCACTGGGCGCGCGATCTCGACGCAAGGAACGCGCTCGTCAAAGAATTCGCGATACCTCGCGGCATAGCGAGTGGATCCGTGGAGGATCACGTCATCCGCTTCGAGGAAGGCTGGATTCTAGGTTGTTGATTCTTGCTCGCGCCTTTACCTGATTGCTCGACTTACACCACCTCACCGAACCACGCGCTGAGCGAGCACATTCTTGACTCCATAAAGGGGTGCGGTGTAGCGTGCCCCGTGCTTGAGCCCTGGTTGAGCAAAAAACATCCTGACAAAATATCGAGCCGAAAGGAAAACTTATGAAGCAAGAAATCGTTCTTCTGGCGGCACTGGCGGCGCTGGGAATTGTCAGCGGCAACAGCGGCCAGAGTATGGGCGCCGAAGGCGCTCAGGCTAATCCCGCCACGAGCTTTTTTGTGACGAGTACCGGGAGCAAGACGGCCAATCTGGGAGGACTGCGAGGGGCGGATAAAATTTGCCAGAATCTCGCAACCGGCGTCGGTTTAGGAAACAAGACCTGGCACGCCTACCTGAGCACCGAACATGATCCGGATAACGGCAACAAGCCCGCCGACGCGCGCAGTCGCATCGGCACTGGCCCTTGGACGAATGTCAAAGGTGTCGTAGTTGCGAAAAATCTCGACGAGCTACACGGGCGCAAAGGAGACGCCGACGTTTTTCTCGACGAGCACGGTCAGCGCGTTCCTGGAAATTGGCCGGACTCGCCAAAACCCGTTGTGCATGACGTTCTGACCGGCTCGACGGCAGACGGTAAGCTCATGCCCGGAAAGACATGCAATGATTGGACATCGGCATCTCCAGACCAACAGGCTCAGGTGGGTCACTCGGATGGCCTGGGTCCCGGTGGCGATCCATCCGGAAGGTATTCCGTATGGAACTCGTCGCATGAGAATGGAAGCTGTGCCGATACCGCTCCGCGCGGCGGAGGCGGACGGCTATATTGCTTTGCAGTTAAATGAACTACGGCAGTTTAGTGCGTTTCGCTGCGTGTGAATAATCAAATCGACGACTCAGCACGCGCGGATAGTCGTCCGTGCATGCTGAGCTTGTCGAGGCACCACCTGCTCAACTCAACCTCGCCCGTCCTAAATCATACCTGATTACGAGAGATCGTATCGTGCCGGCGCCGGATTTCGTCTTGCTCCCGCTCGGAATACCAATCGTTCGCCCAACTCTGCACCGCTTCCTTTTCATCACCGTATCGTTTCTGGACGATTCCTAAAAACTTTTCGTAGTCCCCCTCACATTCGAGAAGATCGTTATCGGTGATTTTTCCCCATTTCCGCTTCAGCTCACCTTTGAACTCGTGCCAATTGCCTTTAAATTTGTTGTTATCCATATTTCCTCCTTTCCTGCGTGTCAATTGCAGAAGCAGTGCCAGCCGGAAAACAGTGGTTCCTGACGTTCAGCCCTTTTGAGCCAAACTAGTGCACAAGCGGAGCTTCGGTCGTCAGATGGTGAAACCGGCATCAACAAGGTCGTATGCCATACGCCCGTTAGAGCCTGGCTTCCGGGTCCCGCTGACTACGCCAGCTTGCCGGAATCACGAGTGTTCTTCTGAGTAAACGCGATTAGAGGTCGGTCTTCTTTGGTAAACTCTAATAACCTCGGAGCTGTCTATTTTTTGCGACACTTTGCAGGAAAACCACTGGAAAGAACCGATCGACGGCCGAACTTTCGCCGTTGCTTGACAGTTTTCCTACCGTGCAATAACGGTAAACGAAAGCTGTCTCTGTGACTTTACCGGTTAGTAAAAGGAGGCGTTATGTTTCGCGTAGATGTCGATGCGCATGTAGATGAATCGGAAGCGACATGGGAGTATCTCGACGATGGCGCGCGCCGCTTCAAGCCGACCACCCTCGATCCTGGCGGTCCTACCGCGCCCGGCGATGCGCGGCCGCACCGGCTCTGGGTGATCGACGGAAATATTCGTCTCAGGCGTTGGCGCGACGACAAGCGCACAGGCACCGTACAAACCACGCGCGAACTGATCGACGTGGACGCACGCATACGGCACATGGACGAGCTGCGCGTCGATGTCCAGGTTCTCTATCCGACTTTGTTTCTTCACGCGCTCAGCGATCG
The DNA here is from genome assembly GCA_044869705.1 of Binatia bacterium. GTDB lineage: Bacteria > Desulfobacterota > Binatia > UBA9968 > UBA9968 > DP-20. The sequence continues at coordinate 2,232 of JBIOXP010000454.1, forward strand.
GCCCGAGGTCGAGCTCGCGCTGTGCAAGTCGTACAATCGTTGGATCGCCAAATCGACCGAGAAAAGCCGCGGGCGGCTCCGCTGGGTCGCCATGCTGCCGCTGCTCTCGATCGATAAAGCGGTCGAGGAAGTGCGCTGGGCGAAAGGGAATGGCGCCTGCGGTGTGTTCAAGAAAGGAATCGAATGCAGCGACCGCGCCGCCAGCGACCCGTACTTCTTTCCGGTTTACGATGAGGCGAGCCGCCTCGATCTTCCTGTCTGCATTCATAATGCGACCGGTAAAGTCGAGTCTGCGATCGGCCTGCAAGGAGAGAGCTTGGACGGCGGCATGAATGCGATCTCCGCGTTCAGCGCTCTCGTCGAGCATGGCATTCCGGATCTGTTTCCCAAGCTGCGAATTGGTTTCATCGAAACCGGCGCATCGTGGATTCCCTATCTGTACGCCGATCTCGCGGCGAAGAAACTTCGGCGCACTTTTTTGCCGGTAAATTTCACCGAAGATTTATTCCGCCGTAACCGCATCTACGTCGCGTGCCAGACCAACGACGATCTGCCCTACATACTGAAATACGGTACGGAAGATAATTTAATGATCGGCACCGATTACAGTCACGCCGATCAATCCGCAGAGATGGCGGCGCTCGACATCATCGAGCAACGGGGCGAAAAAGGCGAAATCCCTGCGGCTGTTGCGCGCAAGATTCTGGACGATAACCCGCGCCGGTTTTACGGATTGTAGAACAAATTTCGCTACCTGCAGTTCCCCCGGCAATCGCTTTCGATGCCGACAATATCAACGTTCTCGCGCCCAGGGATGACTCAGGACGCGGCCGCGGCTGGCACAATCACACAAAAAGGTGAAGAGTTGGCGCTCGCCCTCAGCTATGTTCGTTTGCCATGAGACGATTCACGCGCTCCACATCGCCGTCTTATTGTTCTCCTCGCTGTCCTCTTACATTACCGGCGTCGTATTGCTAACTTTTCATTCAACCGCTCGGTAAAAACTTCGCCCTGAATCAAGGAAGTCTTTCGTGATCCGTATCGGATACGCATGCATCAATACAAAACTGCCCGCACCTAATCGCACTTGCCGATTGCGAAACGCCACGCCCGACAGAATTCTGGAACTCGCGTCGGCGAATCTCGAGGCGCTACGCCCAATCCTTGAATGGAACGCGGCACGGAACATCAAGCTGTTCCGCATCACCTCAGATCTTGTTCCGTTTGGCTCTCATTCGGTCAACAAAGTCCCGTGGGAGCGAATCCTCGCCACGCAATTTGCCCGGCTCGGAGCTTTCATTAATGCTACTAAGATGCGCGTCTCGATGCATCCCGGTCAGTTTACTGTCCTTAACTCCACGTCGCCCGCAGTGATCAAAAACAGCATCAGGGAACTCGAATACCACGCGACTATTCTCGAAGCTCTCGGCGTCGACGAGAGCCACAAAATCGTCATTCACCTGGGCGGCATCTACGGCAACAAAGCGGAAAGCTTAAGACGCTTTATTGAGATCTGCAAAAGTCTGGATCATCGGATCAAATCGCGTCTGGTGATCGAAAATGACGAGCGGTGCTATACGATCGCGGACGCGATAAGGGCTTCGAAAGCTACCAGCTTGCCGGTCGTATTCGATGTCTTCCATCACGCCTGGAACCCCGCTTTCGAAAAACAATCCTTGAGGTCAATTATTCAGCTCGCAGCAAAAACCTGGCGCGAGCGCGATGGGCGGGTCAAAATTCACTATTCAAACCAGTGGCCAGGACAACCCGCAGGGACTCACTCTAAGTCGATCAGCGCGCGAAAATTTGTTCAATTTTACGAGAGCGTTTGTGACCTGGAGCTGGACATCATGCTCGAGGTAAAGGACAAACAGGAATCGGTCTTAAAGCTGCGGAAGTTTTTACCTGCGCCGGAACTCTGCGCCGC
>JBIOXP010000455.1:0-6978 GCA_044869705.1 Binatia bacterium
GCTAGCTTGGGCAAGAAAAATGCCAGCGGCTGATAATTAATTCTTTAATGATTTCCACACGTGTCGAACCGGCATTTCGTAACTTTGGGAAATCGGTGCTTCAAATATACGCAGAAGTGAATTTGAACCAAACAAACTCAGGCTACGAATTTAGGAATGCCCGGCCTATTGTTTGGGCCTGGCTTTTTACTTCTTCTTGATTCTTTTCCTCGTCCCATTACCGCCAGCCACGCCGGTAAATAAAGTGGTATACGAGCGCAACCATTACACTCCCGCCGCAAATATTGCCGAGAGTTACCGGGATAAGATTTGACCAAACTGAGAACCATGAAAGATTTTCTGCAATTCCCGGGGCAAGCTGGTCCTTCAGCAAAATTCCTAACGGGATAAAATACATATTGGCCACGCTGTGCTCGAATCCGGCGGCAACGAAGGCTGAGATGGGAAAAACTATAGCAAAGATCTTGTCCACGACACTGCGTCCGGCTAACGCAAGCCATACGGCCAGGCAAACCAGAATATTACATAGGAGACCCTTGAAAAATGCCTCCCAGAACGGCAGTGCCGCTTTGGCGGCAGCAATCTTGACCGCCGTAGTTCCGACGCCATCGGAGTTCATCCGCCATTGCTGCGACCAGATCACTAACAATACCAAGCCAAGCGCGCCGACAAAATTCGCCAGATAGATGACGATCCAATTGCGGAGCAATTCGAATGTGGTGATGCGCCCGCCTGCCCAGGCCATGACCAGCAGATTGTTACCGGTGAAAAGCTCTGCGCCCGCGACGACGACTAGGATGAGGCCAAACGAGAACGCGATTCCGCCCAGAATGCGACTGGTGGCGAAAGTTAGACTTGCATCGCTCACAACGATTGTGAAATAAAGCGCTCCGAGCCCGATGAAACCGCCTGCCAACAGGCCGAGAGTTATCTGCGATAGAATTGGTAAGCGCGCTTTGGTGACGCCAATAGTCTCGATTTTTTCGGCGATCTCTTTAGGCGCGTAGGCGTCGAACCCAAAGACTCCACTGCGGTTAGAATCTTCCGGAGTCTTTGCGTGTGAATTGGAGGTCATTATCAGTAAGAGAATCGCAGGCGTTTCATTCCTGGATATATTCCAAGTAAAAGGTAAGACTAAGAATCCTCCCGGCTGCCTGCGTGATCGCGGTCTTTCCATCGCTACCAGCCTGCGCCCGAAAGCGGTCGCCCCATATCGGCATGTCGCGCGTCCCGTGAGCTGCGACCTCGGTTAGCCCATCGATTTTGTGGTATACCTCCCAGAATGGAAACTTGCCGCCGTTATTGCGGGCCAATATACGGAGATTAGCCGGTTGCACGATTAAATATCTCCTCATCACGCCATCGCCCCGACCCTCAATACCGTGGCAAACGGCACAACTGTGCTGATACTCCAGTTCACCACCAGCTACGACCTCCGTAGGCTGCGCTGAAGCGAAACTGCAAAAACCTTCTACGATAGTCGCAATTAGCAATGATAATACGATGAAATACTTATCTCCCTTGGAATGCATTTTCCTACCTCGTTCAAATTCTCTCAGCAGTAGTTCCATTGCTGTAGTGCAGGGCCAGGTATGATGATCACACGGAACGTGATCCTTATATAGCTCACGGCGATATAGAAACAAAAATGGGATTGCGGCCTTTTAACGCGGCGGGTGTTTCGCAAATTGCTGCCAACGGTTTAAATTCCGGCAGGTCAGCGTGGCAGCGGGATTGGGACTCGTGCTCGATTTGTCTCTTTAACGTTGAATTTTTTCAATGTACTCGGCGAGTGCCTTGATTTTCGCGCTGGACGCGCCAGCAGCATCCTTTTGAACGCCGGCCTCTTTTTCGAAAATCTCTCCCCATACGGGCATCTTCGATTCTCCGTGAGCTTCAACTCTCGTCTTGCCGTTGATGGTTGCCATTACTTTGTCCAGCGGAAAAACGCCGTTGTTTTTTTTCTTCAACTGCGTCAAGTCCGCGGGCTTAACTGTCAAAGAGCGGCTCACCGTGCCGTTTCCTTTCCCTTCCACGCCATGGCAGGAGCCGCAATACCTAAGAAAGTACACCCGACCCTGGTCAGCTTCCGCCGCCCAAGAGAGCGATCGAACTTCTCCCAAAATCAGAAATAACGCGGTCGCGATAAGCTTAACTTTTGTCTTCATGCGTCTCTCCTTTTCTTATTATCAGTACCTCTTCACAAGTATCGCCAGTTCAGCCTTTATATGTGCGCGGAGGAGAATTGGAAATTTTCGTGGCGGCGAATTTTCTTTGCTGAAAATACAGTTTGCCTCGGGAGGAGCCGCCAGTAAGTTAGAAAGCCAAAAGGGGAATATCTCACTCTTCGCTCAATCACTGACGCCGATGTCATCGGTTACGGGTATGAACCGGACGCATCTTCAAGCGCATTGAACGGGGATTGTCGTCAACCCCGATTCTACAAAAAGCTCAGGGTTGATTGATTGAACCTGCCGAGATTTGGAAAAACGGCGGAAAGGTCAGTGGTCGGGACGCCGAACCAAGAGGCGAGCGTCGCACCATACTGATCCACAGACGTCGTGGGAATCCATCGACCGCGCGCGCTGCTTCCCTGATCGGTGTCATCCGGTCCATTGGGAGCCAGCGTCGGGAAAATCGTGCCGTTGGAACCGGCAACACCATAGAAGTCTCCGCCGATTACCGAACCTCCCATGACGAAATGATGCGAGCCCCAGGCATGGTCGGTTCCGAGATTTCCATTGGGGACGAAGGTTCGGGAAAAATCAGAGAGCGTAAAAGTGACGACCTGTGAGGCGACGCCAAGCGCGACCGCAGCATCGTAAAAAGCCTTTAGGGCACCGTCGATTTGCGCGAATAAGTTTGCCTGTGTGCCGGTGGTCGGGCTCCCACTGTTAACCTGATTGAAATGCGTGTCGAAGCCGCCAAGCGAACAGAAAAAGATTTGCCGGTTCATACCTAGTGTTTCTCTTAAGCTGATAAGCTTCGCGACTTGTTCCAGCTGGTTGCCAAGACTGGTTCGCGGATTCAAAGGAAACGGCGGCACCGCCGGGTCCGATACCTGCCTCAGAGTGTCGGCGGCATTAAAGCCATTCATGGTCACACGGCTCGCGCCGCGCACGAGCGTAATATTCTGGTCTTGCTCAACCAAGTTTTGCAGCGCAATGTATCGGGCATCATTGTCGGGCGGGTTAGGAAATCCATCGAGCTTGAGTGTGGCATTGGGTGCCGTGGGCGCTGGGGAAAGGGCGAGCGGAAGCTCGCTTTGTCCGGCGACGAAAATCGGTGTTCCCGCCACCGAAAGAATCATCGGCAAAGCACTGGAGTTCTGGTTCGTCAATCGATCGGCGGTCCGACCTCCCCATCCCGAGGAACCGGTCCCGTTTGCCACAGATGTCTGCCACTGGTTTTGTTGATCTGAATGCGAAAAGAGATTCGATGGAACATGGGCAGTACCATTGATATACGAATCGCGACTCGTTGGCTCAACCAGTGGTCCCACATTACAGATAGCCGCGAGTTTTCCCTGCAGCCATAGTTGTTGCAATCCTGTCAAGCTTGGATGCAGCGCGAATCGGCTGCCGAGACGAGGAACATCGATAGGAAGCAAATCTGACTGCGGAATCGCGAGGCCTGCGCTTTGGCGAACCGCGGCATAATCCGCATACTCGTCATAGGGAATAATCATATTGCCGGCATCATTGCCGCCGAAAAGAAAGATACAGACCAGCGCCTTGTAATCGCGGCTTTGTGCAAGCGCTTGAACCAGACCGAAACGCTCAAAGCTCAGAGTTGCCGCGCTCAACGCGCCTAGCGAGCGCCATATGAATTGCCTTCGTGTGATGGCCATGGAATCCCCTGCCTACCGCTGCACTTGGTATTGCGATGAAGTTAGAATCAGATAAATCGCCGTGCGCACGCGCTGGCGCCGGTTGGTAGCCGGAATTGTAGAAACGGCATCTCTGATGGTTTGCCACATGCTGTCGGACATCGTGAAATGCATTAATAGTTGATCAAGCTTGTCGATCAAATCGTCCGGGTTAGCGGCTAACGAATCCCAGGCGGAGAGATCAGCGGACGTTCCAGCGGGTCGATTGGGCGGCGCCGCAGGGATGTTTGAAAAGATCACGCGGTTGACGAAATTCGCGCGCCGGATCGAAGTCAGCGATGAGAACAAGACAAACTGCGGCCCCAGGACGTTTTCGCCCGGTACTCTGGCGCTGGGCGGATAAAAGCTGAATACCGATGGCGCATTGAATACATCCTGGCCCAGATCAGCGGAACCGATCGCCGAACCGCCCACATTGAGTGAATCCAGAACACCGTCGCTGGCGGCGTTGAACGCGCGCAGGACGTTAGCGATGAATTGTACCGGTTCGCGCAGCTTTCCGTAGTTGGGAAACGTTGCCGGATCTTTCGCGTCGCCGCGCGCTTCATCGTCCAAAAGAATGGCGCGCACGACCGCGAATAATTGAGTCGGTGAGGTTTGATTTGCCGCAAAGACAGCAGCGATCCTCGCTACGTACGCGGGGCTGGGATTGCTGGTGACCAGATGCTGTTTGAGTTGTTTGCTGATGAAAGGAGCAACATTGGCATGATATGCGATATTGTCGATGGCCGCGTTGAGGTCCTGATCCGTGGACTCTTCGGCGGGAAGCTGTACGCCGTTCAATAACCTCTTGGCTGCGCGGTCGTGATAGTCCTCTCGGCCTTGGCTGTCTTTGTGGACGATCATTGGATCGCGGTAATTGGGCACCGTTCCACCGATCTCCGGTGGACCTGGCAGAGCCGGTGCGAGCACCCAACCCGTAAAAACTCTGGCGAACTGCTCGACGGTGTTCTGGTCATAGGTCGGAATAGGGTTGCCATCACTATCGAGTTGCCGACTTCCGTCTTGATTGAGTAGGACCGTTCCAATGGAAAATAGCTGGAGAATTTCGCGTGCGTAGTTTTCATTGGGCTGAGATTTCAAGCCGTTCCTGCAGACATTGACGTTGGTGGGAGTCGCGGCTTGGCAGCGATTGTTTACCATATTGAGAAATCGACCCATCGCCGGATTGCGCGTGACGTCATAAAGCAATTGACGGAAATTGCCGAATGCGCCCGCATAAAGTAATTGCTGGTAGCCTCTCATCCAGCTCGGCAGCCGAACGTCCACCGCGGAGGTGACAATGATTTGACTCAAAGCGAAGGCGACCCGCTGGCGCAGTTGATCTTGACCATAAAGTGCGTTGGAAAAAAAATGCTTCTGAAGTAAGTAGAGCGAATAATTATCTCGTTGGCAGGTAGACGGCGCGACATTGGTGCATGTTGTAGGCCGCGTCTGTGGCCAAAAAGGCAGGTCCGGGTAAGCCAACATGGGCGCAGCGGCCTGTTCGGCGAAAAACGCCTCGAGTCCGACTTGCTCGGTATGAGCGATTAGATCATAGGTGGGACCGAAGGTAGATTGCTCGAGAAAACGCACGGTATCCGGCTTGAACGATTGGGCTTCAACGCAGGTCGAGTGGACGATTATTGTTGTTAATGGCAGAAGGATGAAGAAGACGCGCAGACCAGGGGTCATTGGAGATCGTTTCATAGTACCTCGAGCAGGGTGCATCGGCCGAGAGATGTCTGCCTGGAGTTAAAAACTAGGAGGAAAACAGTTGTGCGTGTATTCGACCGAGTCCGTTTTCGTACTATGAACCGAGAATAGTTGTCAACAAGAGCGCGACTACGGTAGCAACATGAATCTGAGTGATGGAAGACGACAGGTTACCTGATTGGGCTGTGAATAAGCTGTTTCTGATTTTATCACCTGGTCTCGGCTATAACTTCGCCGGTTGTGTCGTTGGGTCGCGGTGGCCTCCGGGCCAGGAGAATTGATCGACTGTTACTTGGGTGGAAAGTTGTGGTAAAAGGAATTCTCACTGGCAAAAGGGCACGATCGGATGGCAGAAAAATCTACTGAACCAGTTGCTGTACAAGATCTGATGGCACGAAATCCGGCGACACTGGACCGAAACGAGACTTTGGACTTGGCAGAGACAGTCATGAAGCTTGGGCGCATCCGCCATATGCCTGTGGTCGAGGCCGGCAAGGTTGTCGGCATTTTAAGCCAACGTGATTTGTTTCGCTCGGCACTGGTCGTCGCGCTAGGGTTTGGTCAAAAAACAACCAGCGCGCTCATCAAAACCATCCGAGTCAAAGAGGTTATGAGTCAAAGCGTCATCACCATCGCGCCCGACGCGAGCGTCAAAGAGGCCGCCCGTGTGATGATCGAGAGGAAAATCGGCTGCTTGCCGGTAGTGGAAAGAGATAAGCTGGTTGGCTTGATCACCGAAACGGACATTTTGCGCTATGTCACGGAATCGTGAGTCCGCGCATGGAACTTATTTATCCAGGTCTAGACTCATCAAAAAACTCGCTTCAGACAGATTGCCGCTGATCTCAGCTACTCTTGTTATCGTGCTCTACTGAAGCCATGTTTACCTGATCTCATGCTGTATAAGAGTTTGTGAGCTTCTCGCTTGCGAGGCTTTCGTCAGATTATAGCGCCAAGCGCAATCGCCGGCGCCGCTCCGAACTCGCGCACGGATCACGCCCCTAAGCGGACATCGCAAAGGTAAAGGCCACATCGATGGTGAGAAAAGCCGCGCGGAGGAACAGAGAAAATGCGGGCCGTGACGAGATTGCCGGGGTTCACTTGAGTCATCCCGACCGCGTCCTTTATGCGGATCAAGGAATCACCAAAGGCGAGTTAGCCCTCTATTATAAAGCCATTGCCGATTGGATCCTGCCGCAAGTCGAAAATCGCCCCTTAACGCTCCTGCGCTGCCCGGCAGGTTACGGAAAAGAGTGTTTCTATCAAAGACACACGCGCGATGTTGTCCACGACGCAATTCACTCGATCTCGATTAGAGGCGGCAAAGCTTCGGCTGGTTATTTGTACATCGATTCGCTCTCCGGTCTGATCGCGCTGGTCCAAATGGGAGTTTT
>JBIOXP010000456.1:0-5054 GCA_044869705.1 Binatia bacterium
CATTCCTTGCCTCGGTTTTATGCCGCGTCGCAACCCGCCAAGCAGCGAAGGATTGGTTCATGGTGTTGACGAACGAATGACCCTCGAGAGCTTCAAGTTTGGCATTCACGCCATGTATGACATCGTGCGGCAGCTTGCAGCGGAATGAGGGGTCGCTTCAGTATCCGTTTCTTTGTTCCTTCTCGCCTGCTCATTGTCATTTCGACCGCAGGGAGAACTATTTCTGCGTTTGCAGCCGAACGCAAAAAGCTGCTCCGTCGAGATGACAGGAATGAGACATTCGTGCCGTCGGCAGATCACCAGGATGACCGCGAAGGCACTTGGCAATCAGCAGCAGGGCAGGGGATTCTCGATCAGGTTGTAAACGTGATCGAAATTCACTTCATTGATGCGCGCCAAAATCTTGAAGGTGCGCGGCGGCTCATTTTTTAGAAAAACCATGATTGCGGTTTCTACGGGCGGACATCCGGCCTTCACGCAGGGAACTTCTTTGATCACGATGGGCGCGTCGGAAGGGAAAGTGAGAATGGTTTGCACCCAATAACGAATTTGGTCGAGGGTAAAATTCGAAACGTCCTGCTTGCGGCCGAAAGGATCCACGTCTTCAGCGGACGACGCACCATTGCTGGTCGTAATGCAGTTTAGAAAGCCCTGGGAAATTTTTTCCTTATCCAGATCGCGACCGATGAACACCAGACGGTTCACACGGTCCTCGTGCTCTGCCCAGGCGCGACCCGGACGACCTTCGAAGAGCATATGAACGCCTTGAAAGACGAACTGATCGGGATCTTTGCGCAGGTTGAGGATTCCTTTCATGCGCATAATGCGCTCGCCGTATTCCGCCAGCAATTCGCGAAACCAGTGACTTAGCTTTAGTCCGTCGAGGTCTCCCGCTGTCGAGATCGCCACAGTTTCGATATCGTCGGTATGACGATGATTGTGGTCGTGCTTTTCCGCTCTCACTTCGACATCGAGACTTCGCAAATCCAAAACCGTACCGATATCGACGTCGGAATTGCGCGTCTGGCAAATACGCGCCGCGCCGTTCAAGTTACGTAGACGAAATTCCAGCTCCGGCAGGTCTTCGGCATTGATCAGATCGATTTTGTTAAGCAACACCATATCGGCAAAAGCGATTTGCTCTTTCGCCTCCGGCGAGTTGCTCAGTTGCTGGAAGATGTGCTTGGCATCCACGACCGTGACCACGCCGTTCAGCTGATACTGGCTCTTGATCCGTTCGTCGATGAAAAAGCTCTGCACGACCGGGGCCGGATCCGCGAGGCCGGTCGTTTCGATCATCAACGTGTCGAATTTCTCGCGATGCTCGAGCAGGCCGAATAAGCTTCGCAGCAAGTCACCGCGCACCGTGCAGCAAATGCAGCCGTTGCTCATCTCGACCACTTCCTGATCGGACGAAATAAGCAAATGATGATCGATGCCAACCTCGCCGAACTCGTTGACGATAACCGCAACGCGGCGACCGTGATCTGCCGTTAGAATACGGTTCAAGAGTGTCGTTTTTCCGGCCCCCAGAAAACCGGTCAGAACCGTTACGGGCACTCGTTGATCATTAACTTCCGCCATGTACTTGAAATCCTTCTGCGATTGTTTTCTAAAGGTAACAACGACTCAGAATCGAGTCAACTTTCGGAAGTTCCAGAACGGCATGCAACGGGGAATGACGATGAAGCTCAAGGGGAAAGTAGCGTTTATCACCGGATTCGGATCAGGGTTGGGACGAGCGATCGCGGTGGTATTCGCTAAAGAAGGGGCGGCGGTGGCCGGCACATCGCCGACGCAATCCAAGGGCCGGGAGACAGTTGCGCTAGTGGAAAAACTTGGCGGAACAGCGCGCTATTGGCCGGGCGACGTTACGGATTCGGAACGAATGAAAAGCATCATCGCTGAAACCGTGCAGCAGTTGGGCGGCATCGATATCGTCGTGAATAGCGGAGGCGTCCGTACCAACGGCAGCATCACTGAGATTAGCGAAGACGACTGGGACCGAACGCTGGACGTGAATCTCAAAGGCGCATTTATTGTGTCGCGTCTGGCGATTCCTGAGATGAAGCGGCGCGGCGGCGGTGTGATTCTTCATATCGCGGCCCGCTCGGGAATGCTCGGACAATCGGGGCGGGCAGCGTATTGTGCATCGAAAGGCGGCATGGTTCGATTGACCGAAGCGATGGCGATGGACCACGCGAAGGATCATATCCGCGTCAATTGTATTTGCCCGGGCCCAACGCGCACGCCGATGGTCGATACCTCGACCCCGGAAAAGCTCGCGCGTTATAAAACGCGCGTGCCGATCGGCCGGATCGGTGAGCCTGAAGATGTCGCGTATGCGGCTTTGTACCTTGCGTCGGACGAAGCTTCCATGGTCACCGCAGCGATTCTGCCGGTCGACGGCGGCATGCGTCTGACCGGCCCTTGAGACGCGTTGCCGCTCAATTTTTCGCACACGTATTGGGAAGAACTAATGCTTGATATTAGGCCTATAGGTATCGAGGATTACGCGGAAAGATGCAGTAAACCGTTATCGGAACTGCACGATAAGCTGTGGGTGGAAACCTATGCGAAAACGCATAGTCCCGGCATGATGGTCGGTCCAGTCGAAGGACAGTTTCTCAAGATGCTGGCTCAGTTCACTGGTGCGCGGCGGATTCTTGAAATCGGCATGTTCACGGGCTACAGCACCTTGGCTTGGGCCGAAGCATTGCCTAAAGATGGCCGCGTCGTTACCTGCGAGGTGAATGCGGAAAGCGCTGAAATCGCCAAGCGTTACTTCGCGGAAAGTCCCCACTCGCAAAAAATCGAGATCAAGTTAGGCCCGGCGCTGGAATCACTCAAGCGCATTTGGGGGCCGTTCGATATCTGTTTCATCGATGCCGATAAAGAAAACTATGGCGCTTACTATGACGCTTGTTTCGAACTGGTCCGGCCGCGTGGCCTGATCATTCTGGATAACGTGCTGCGGAGCGGCCGTGTGCTCGATCCGCGCGATTCAGCGAGCAAGATTGTCGATGCCGTGAATCAGCGTATTCGGAATGATCCGCGCGTGGAAAATGTGCTTTTGCCATTCCGCGACGGAGTCATGCTAGTGAGAAAATTATAGCTGAACTCCGTTCTCGCTGCTCACAGTTGTCCCGTTGATAATTTCTCCAAAACTTCGGTCAAGTCCTTCGGCAACGGCGCAATCCACTGTCTTAGTTTTCCGGCATGCTGGAGCGTCAACTTCCCGGCGTGGAGAAATTGCCGCTTCAAGCCAAACCGTTTTCGAAAGCGCCGGTTGAAAGCAAAATCGCCATGCTGCTCGTCCATGATGACGGGATAGCCGAGCCTGGCGAAATGGAGGCGGATTTGGTGCAGGCGGCCGGTGTCTATTTTCGCGCGCACCAGCGTCGCCTCCGAAAAGTGCCTCGAGACACGATAGCGCGTCAATGCAGCGACTGGATTCCCCTGTCTCCCCGGGAGTGGAAAATCGATGTTGCCGTCATGCAGGGGTAATCGGCCCTTTACCAGACAGAAGTATTCCTTTTCGACGTCCCTGTGTCGAAAGCGGGTTTCCAGTTCCTTGGCGGTTACGGAATTTTTCGCCACCAGCAACAAACCGGACGTATCTTTGTCGAGACGGTGCACGAGTTGCGGTGTGATATCTGTCCCGCGATAATTGGCCTCCAACATTCCTAGCACCGAGTCCTCCTTGCGCACGGATTTTCCTTCGTGAACGGCGATCCCGGCTGGTTTGTCGATGACGAGCAGCCAATCGTCCTGGTAAATAATATCGAGTTTCGTTGCGCTCAGGGTTTTAGCCGCTGAGGCTTTTTTGTCGAACTCGACGTAAAGCTGAATGCGGTCTCCAGGACGAACCAGATCCTCGGCTTTGGCCCGCCGGCCATTGATTCGCGCGCCATTCTTCCGCATTAGCTTTCGGACATAGCCGATAGGGAACTCCTTTTTCAAAAAATTTTCGAGCTTTTTGGGCGCTTCCAGGCGCGGTACGACAATCTCCTGCATGGCTAGAATTGGAATAATGGCAGCCGCCGGCTCGCGTCAAGAAGTGGATGTCCCAATATTTGCAATTGTCCAATTATTAAGATAGGTTACGTCGACGGCGCCAGGGTGTTGAGCCTTGCTTGGCCGCGCCGGGTGAGGTTGTCATTGAGCCGTAATGAGCCGGTCGATGTTTTAAGAAACAAAATCGATCAAATTGATGCAAAAATCGTAAGCCTTTTAAATGATCGGGCGTCTTTGGCGCAAAAGATCGGCCGTTCCAAAAGCGATAACCATCAAGAAGTCTACGCTCCCCATCGCGAGAAGGAAGTTCTCGAGCGCGTTTGCGAGCTGAACCGCGGACCGCTCCCGGCGCAGGTTGTCGGCGCGATTTTTCGCGAAATCATTTCGGGTTGCCGCGGTCTCGAAGGACCATTGAACGTCTCGTTCTTTGGCGCCGAGGCGACTTATACGCATCTCGCCGCGCGCGAGAAATTCGGCTCTTCGGCTAACTTGCGATCTACTGCCAGCATCCCGGAAGTCTTTCAAGACGTCACTCGGGGGCGAGCCGATTTTGGCGTCGTGCCGATCGAAAACTCGACGGAAGGAGCGGTGACTCACACGTTTGATTTGCTGGTCGATACGGATCTACAGATCTGCGCGGAAATTTTTTTAGAAATACATCATAACTTGTTGTCGCGATCCGGCCGAGCCGCCGACGTAAAAGGCATTATCTCTCATCCTCAAGCATTGGCGCAGTGCCGCGGCTGGCTCGCGTGCCATTTCCCGTCCGTCCCGATCGATGAAGTGGCGAGCACGGCTCACGCGGCAATGAAAGCCGCTGCGGACGGGTCTTTAGCGGCGATTTCCAGCGTCATGGCGAGGGAAGTTTACGATCTCCAGCCGGTGGCCGCAAACATCGAAGATCAGAGCAACAATATCACGCGCTTTGTCGTCATTGGGAAGCTCCATACCAGGCCGAGCGGTGCTGACAAGACTTCGTTGGTTTTTTCCGTCCAGGACAAACCGGGCGTGTTGCATCGAATGCTTCAGCCCTTCGC
>JBIOXP010000457.1:0-8169 GCA_044869705.1 Binatia bacterium
CCAGCCGGATTCTTCCCGGTTTATCCGACCGGCAATTCGCCGAAACACCGGTTGAGCCGGGACGACGAAAGCGTGTGAAGAATTTTATCGCTGATGTGCGCAAACAATACGCGGAGAAAAAGAAAAATTTACCGCCCAACGACAAAAAGGTATCGGCCGTCTCGGATCTGGTATTTCTTTGCCATCATTTTTCTCGTGCTATCGATGCAAAATTTTTTTGCCGGCACTCACGTCGAGCTTATCAGCTATAGCCAATTCAAGGCTCTCCTCAAGAAAGATTTGATCAGTGATCTTGTCATTCGCGAAACGACCATCGACGGCAATTTAAAAGGAGCCGCGGTTAAGGAAGTTTTCACGCCGGAGAAACTTAAGGAAGTTTCTCCGGATATCCTTGCCGGTAAAAAAGTTTTTCCATTCAAAACCGTGAGAGTGGAGGATCCGACGCTCACGTCCGAGCTAGAAACAGCGAAACTGCCCTTTAAGGGAGAAGTAAGCAGTAATTGGCTGCCGACGATTTTGTCCTGGGTGGTTCCCGTGGTGCTATTTGTTCTCATGTGGAGCTATCTTGGCAAAAAAATGGGGTCGGCAAGCGGCGGTTTGATGCAGATCGGCAAGAGCAAAGCCAGAGTCTACATCGAGAAAAAAACCGGAGTTACGTTCGCCGACGTGGCGGGCATCGACGAGGCCGAAGAAGAAGTCGCGGAGGTGGTCGGGTTCCTGAAAGATCCGGATAAATATCAACGACTGGGCGGCCATATTCCCAAGGGTGTGTTGATCGTGGGGCCGCCGGGCACAGGAAAAACGCTTCTGGCTCGCGCTGTAGCGGGCGAGGCCGGGGTTCCTTTCTTCAGCCTGACCGGTTCCGACTTCGTCGAGATGTTCGTCGGCGTCGGCGCAGCGCGGGTCAGGGACCTCTTTATGCAAGCGATGAAGAATGCCCCCAGCATCATCTTCATCGATGAGCTCGATGCTGTCGGCAAAGCTCGCGGGGTAAGCATGGTCACGGGCAACGACGAGCGGGAACAAACACTGAATCAACTTTTAGCCGAGATGGATGGGTTCGATCCAAATCAAGGGGTGATCATCATGGCCGCCACCAACCGGCCGGAGATCCTCGACCCCGCGCTGCTCCGTCCGGGGCGATTCGATCGGCAGATCCTGGTGGACCGTCCCGACATCAAGGGACGCACGAAAATCCTCCAATTGCACGCAAAGAAGGTGAAGCTTTCTGCTGATCTCGATCTCGCAGTGGTGGCAGCCAAAACGCCGGGCTTTGTCGGCGCCGATCTCGCCAACATCGTCAATGAAGCAGCGTTACTGGCGGCGCGTCAGGACAAAGCGTCGATCGATATGGCGGAATTTGACGAGGCGATCGAACGGGTAGTCGCGGGATTACAAAAGAAAAGCCACGTCATCAATCCCAAGGAGAAAAAAACTGTTGCCTACCACGAGTCGGGCCACGCGCTTTTGGCGGAGCTGGTGCCGGGCGCTGACCCCGTTTCCAAAATTTCTATTATTCCGCGCGGAATCGCCGCCTTGGGTTATACGACGCAGCTACCGACCGAAGACCACTATCTCTTGACACGTTCTGAACTGGTCGCGCGTATCGATGTTCTTTTGGGCGGGAGAGTCGCGGAGGAGATCGTCTTCGGTGAAATATCGACCGGCGCGCAAAACGATCTGCAACGAGCGACCGAAATTGCCCGGACGATGGTCACCCAATTCGGTATGAGCGAAAAGCTCGGCCTGGCTACTCTCGAAGGACCGCGGCGCGCCACGTTTCTGATGGTGCCCACTGAAAGTCGCCAAGAGTACAGCGAGGAAACCGCCCGCCTGATCGATGCGGAGGTTAAACAAATACTATCGGAAGCACATACCAAGGCCCGCGACATTTTGCTTGCGCACCGCGCCGCGCTGGAGGAATTGGCGCAGCTGTTGCTGGAAAAAGAAGTTGTCGATAGGCCGGCTCTGCAGGCGATTCTTAAAGTCAGAAGGATCGACAGCGTCAAAGAAAAAAATGATAAGAAGCGGTCGCCGGAAGTGCAGCGGAGCGAAAAGATTCAGCCAAATGTGGAGCGCGAGATATGAAGAACGAAACAGAGCGACACGGAGAAAGACCGGAATTTGATGAGCACGCCAAGGAAGAAAATTATTTTGCCGTGAAAGAACACGAGCTCGTCGAAGATATGAAGGCCGAGTTTCGCGGGATGCAAGCAGCCCGCCGGGAAGCACAGATGGCGACCTGCCCAAAGTGTTCAGGGCAATTCGCCAAGTATCGGTTTATGGGGTTCGAGTTGGATCGGTGTGAAACTTGTGAAGGGATCTGGCTCAACAAAGGCGAACTCCAAGGCATTTTGAGACAACAGGCCCGCGGTCCGCTGGGAGTCTTTCTGGATCGATGTTTTTCCAAGGTCAAAAACGGAAATAATCCTTAGCTCGGTAGCCGGGCAAGCTGAGGGACTGCGAGGACTCGGAATGCTGGAATTTGAACTCTAGTCCTGGAAGTTCGCAAAGTTTTAGCCCGGCTCTCAAGCGGGTCAAGGTTCGCTAACTTCTATTAGATATCCGTCTACCGAGAAGAGTCGAAAGAGCCCGCGAGACCGGTCTTTTCGCCGGGAAAAATCCTTTAAGCCTGTTCAATTTTAGACCGTAATTCCTCCCGAGCCGATGCTACGCTCGCTGGAAGTGGAGACAATGGCAGGCGCTCCGGGACCTGCCGTACTCGCGCACATCGGTCTTCGTACCGCGTTCACCCGACAGGCGAATCCGTGGTCGTGAAGGCGCGCATATGGATATCGAACATCGAGAGAGGGTGGAAAAAACTTGATTCAGGCCGTCACCCGAAACCTTAACAAGCGTTGGACTGAGCTGCTGCAAGCGAGGCACTGAAGTCACACATCGAGAGGAGGATCAGCGTGAAAGAACAGCTGAAGGAACCACTTAATCGAGAGTTAACTGCGCGCATCGCGCAAAGTACTGCGGCATTGACTGTAACAGACGCCCATCTGAGCGATAAACATTTTCGCAATCCAATAGAAAGTTCAGAAATGAGGACAGATATCGGTACCGTCACGGCCAGCATAGCTCACGATGTCAACAATATTTTAAGTATTATCCAAGCGTACGCAGCGCTCATCGTGAGCAATCCTGCGGAGACAAATTCTGTTACTGAGAATGCCGAAGCGATCAGAGCAACCGTGCAGGAGGGTATCGCGTTGACGCGGCAGATGCTTGCGGTTGGGCGAAAAACAAAGACAAAGTTGGGGCTTGCAGATATCAATGGCCTGCTCCAACAAACGATTAAACTATTGTCCCCGATGTTTCCGACGACAACCGTGCTCGCCGCAGATCTCGATCCGGGCGTGCCGATGGTCATGATCGATAGCGGTTCGATAAATCAGGCCATACTCAATATCTGTTTGAACGCGCGAGATGCGATGCCGGACGGTGGTAAAATTATTTTTCAGACCCGAACGACCGTAGGTGCCGTTTTGCGCCCACGTTTCCCGGACGCCAAAGCCAAACAATACGTACACGTCAGTGTCGCAGATACCGGCGTTGGAATGGAAGCGGAGGTCAGGAGCCGCGTCTTTGAATCGTATTTTACCACTAAGAAGCCTGACCAAGGGACCGGACTCGGGCTTTCGATCGTTCATGGCATTGTCAGTGAGCATGCAGGCTTCATCGAGGTGAGCAGTGAGCCAGGTTGCGGTTCGAGCTTCCATCTTTATTTGCCGATTCCAGGCGACAAAGTAGCGACGAATGCCGTAACGCCTCCACGGGCGCAAGACGAAATAGAAGATCGATCGCGGCCGCGTGGGACGGTTCTCTATGCGGAAGACGACGCAAGGTCTCCGGTTTGATGCAGCGGTTTTTAGAGCGGGATTTGAAGTCCTGAAAGCGCAAGATGGGGCCGAGGCGGTGGAAGTACATTCGTCATAAAGATCTCATCACCATCGCGATTCTGGATTTCG
This sequence comes from Binatia bacterium, assembly GCA_044869705.1. Taxonomy (GTDB): domain Bacteria; phylum Desulfobacterota; class Binatia; order UBA9968; family UBA9968; genus DP-20. Next base: position 3,975 of record JBIOXP010000457.1, read on the forward strand.
GTTTAGCCAAACTGAACGGCTGGGATGCTTTTCAAATGATGAAAAAAATCAATCCGAAGCTAAAAGGTATTCTTGCCAGCGGCTATCTGTCCGCCGAAGCCGAATCGTGGTTGGCAACAGGAGAGCTGAACGGTGTCCTTCAGAAGCCCTACGCCCCGGCAGATGTTCTCGCCACGATCAAACGGACAATTCAGGGCCAATAATATAGCGGGGAGTTTTGTATCGCTGTTTGGATGTTTGTAGTTATTCGCGGGGACGCCGACTGAGCTACCCAGGGCAGCTCAATGTGACCCGTAGACGCTTGATTAGGCACTTGAAGCGGCGCGCGATAATCCATTGGTAAATCGTCCAATATTAGACTGCAAATGCTTTGGGGCCGGCCTAAGCTTCCGTCCATTACTACTATTAGGTTTCATCTCCACGGGTTAGTTGAAGATGTTCAAAGCACGTTGACTTGAACGCTAGTCGCGTCAAACGAGAGTGCCGCGATGAAAAAAATGATGTTGCTGTTGGTGCTGATGATGGGTCCCGGTCTCGGAGGGGGAACCGTTGCCTTATCAAAGCAAGCGAGGGTCCTCGGCGTTACCGAAGAGCGGCTTGGCGCACGACCCGCGCACGAATATGGCACCGAACATCAGGTCAATGCTGTAAACGAAAACAACTATGGCAACGAAAAACGATTGCTTCGCATCGGTCCGACTAACGAGGTCGAAATGAAGCGATTAAAGCTCGTGTTTCTGCTAGTGATGAGTCTAGGTCAATATCGCACGCCAGTTTACTAGTCACTCATCACAACAGTAGGGCAAAAAGTTGCGGTCTAAAACTCCGCAGGTTGTACTGCAAACGAGAGATTTCATGTACGCAATTATTTGGCCGGTGCTGATAGGAGTTATCGGTTGGTCGATAGCAAACATGGCAGGACAACATCAATACGCACAGATTTTAGGCGCCGATCCTAGCGCGCTCGAGATCATGCTGGGAATTGTTGTCACCGGTGTCGGCTGTCATCTATTCTTACACAGTTCTTCGACTCGATGACCGAATAGTCTGCTCGCATCGAATAAGGGCAAGCTGATCGCCCCGAAACTTATTAGCCGAGGCGTCATCTGCTTTCGGAGTTCAGCTCTGCCGTTCATCATTGCCTGGCAGCAGAGCGGTTAAAGCGAGCGCGGCTCCGTGATTTATCCTTCATCGCCTTTTTCCCGCTTTCCGAAGTGGACGGCACGAGCCACGGGCCATCCAAGCTGCATTCATGGCTGCGGCTTTGATCATCGTCGTCTGGCGCCTCACCGGTCCAATATTCGAGTTCAGCGACACATGGCAGTTGATCATCAACACGGGCACGACGAGGTCACATTCCTGATGGTGTTTTTGATTAAGAATACCCAGAACCGTGATAGTCACGCCGTCCAACTCAAGCTCGACGAGCTGATTGGCGCGGTGAGCGGCGCGCACAATGCCTTACTCGATATCGAGGGCTCGAACAATCGGAGCTCGAGCGGTTTCGCGTGCGCTACGAAGAACTTGCGCGCACTGCACGCGACGGGTTGCGTAACGTGACGATGATTTCTATGGATAAAGATTGGGAGCGGATTGATTCGGCGGTGCAAGATTCGCTCAGCCCGTTTGCCAAGCTGTTGAAATAATTCGCCACGAAACTTGAGGTTCGTGAAGGTACGGTAAGCTATGGCAACTCGTCTTATTGCAGAGCAAGGCGAACGGCTGTTTCTAGCGTGCCGAGAATCTGCGACTCATCCCGATTAATCGGTCAGCAGTTCATGCGGTTTTGTCGGTCAGATGCTTGGCACAGGCATCGGCAACTTTACTATCGACTTTATCTTCACCCGGCATGATCGCCCAACTGTACTTTTCGATGTAACGCCCGCGGTCCCAAGAATCCTTTCCCTTCATTTCTTCGAGTCTTTGGACCTTCGCCGTGTCCCGGTTTAACTGTGCCACACAGATCGCTCCGAGGCGGTCGGCAACCGCATCGGCAGCAGACTCCTTGGCCATTGCCGCAGCAGTGCCACTCGTAACCCATCCGCCATAGTTGAACCCCACGCCAGCCAACAAGGCTGCGCCGCCAATAGCGCTCCACGAACCGAGCTTAATTTTTTCCCAATCCATACGACACCTCTCTGAAATTCAGGCTTGGAACACGCGGATTTAATTCTCCGCACTGGTGACAAATCCAAAAATCGGAATATTGTTTAGCGGCGGAACATTCTTCACAGGCTGTGCACTTTTCATGACGACAGAAACCGCAAATCATGCTTCATCCTGCGCTGACTGAGAATCGGTTGCTGTCCAATATTGGACATCTTGAAAAATATTTTCGCAGCAATGGCGGTCCGGTTAGCCTGGTCCGAGTGCGATTCTAATAGAAGATTTCAGCGCAACAAGTCTTGCTCGCGATGTAACTGCCAGTAATCGATACGCAATTATTCCTGAGACGCTGCCGACACACTACCCTGCTTATTGTTTCAATTCTCCCCCTTACAATTAGGCGAAGCGCAGTTGCGTGAGCGACGCGCGCGCCGATCCGCCGCTGATATCCGGAATGATGTTAAGCTCCAACGTGGTTGCTCCGGCGAGATTTAGCGAATAATCCTCACATTCGCGTGTCGTGTCGGGAGGGCTGAAATTGTACTGCTGACGTACGATCTCACGGTACGAATGGCCCCCGTCCGCGGACCACCGAAGCACAAACTGCTGAGTGCGCTCTAACTCTGTTTCGTCAAACTGTAGATGCAGACGTTTGATGGCCTGCGGTTGGTTGAATACAAGCCGCACCGTCTGCGGACCCGGTTGCGCCGCTCGCCATCCAGTTGCAGTTCCCGGGAGCAACCCTGCCTCGATTGGATACTCCGCGTCTTCTGAGGTAACTTCAACCTCCGCCAAAGCCTCCTCATTCAACCAGTGTTGGTCCGAGAGCGATGCATTTTGGGTATTCTGATCGATAATCCGTTTCAGCATGACTGACCTCCTAAACCTACGAATAAAAGCATGCGTATAGCGTGCACCTTATTTGTTGATCATTAAAGAGCGGCCCGCCGACCAAAAATCGATTTAAAGGCTCAACTGGTTCAATATTAGACATTCGCCGTTTCCAAATCGTAATGCTTACATACTATGAATTAATCATTAGACGCCAAGGCAGTCGGAAAATTCTTCGCAAATTTTGTTTACCTTAGATAGAGGTCTTTGCAAAAAGGAAATTAAGATCGACTTTCGCTTCAAGGGATTCTTATTCGTGGGGAAGTCTCGGGCAGGAGACGGACAACATCGATGGGCACGATCGGGTTCTCGGGCCACGACGAGCGCCCACGTCCCGATGGCGATTCTCAAGAGATTAGCTCGATTGATGGGAGGCTGTCCGAAACAGACATCACAAAGACTTAATTTAGCGGCAAAGGACGCACTGAAGATCGCATACTGGAGGAAATACGAGTGGAAGAACAGCTGCAGGAGCTTAATCGAAAGTTCAGGGCGGGAATCGGGCCACGTACAGTGGCATTGGCACAAGCAAACGGCGGTCTCGTAAGCGGTAAGTTTTCCACCCAGGTCGGGAATGCATACAGGGCAGATATCGGTGAGCTCGCAGCAAGCATAGCTCATGACTTCAACAATATCTTGAATGTCGTCGAAGCCTATGCGGCACTCATCGTGAGCAATCCGTCCAGACCAAAAGATGTGATCGAACATGCCGAGGTAATCAAGGAAACCGTCGAGAAGGGCGTGATACTGGCACGGCAGCTAGTGGCGCTTGGACGAAAGGCGGAAACAGAGCGGGAGTCGGCAAATATCAACGATTTGCTCCACCGGATGGTCAAGTTGCTCACGCCGATGTTTCCGACGACCATTGTCATCGCCGAAGATCTCGACGCGTGCGTGCCGATGATTATGATCGATTCCGGTTCAATCCATCAGGCGATACTCACCGCCGAAGGCCTGCGCAAGGTCGCCGACGCGATCCGCCAGCCCGGCGGCGAGCAGGCGGTGCAGCTCAAGGTGGCGCAGCAGGCGGTCGAGGCGTTCGGCCAGCTCGCGCAGAAGAACAACACCATGATCGTGCCGAGCAACCTCGCCGAGGTGTCCGGGATCATCGGCACGGCGATGGCGCTGATGAAGTCGCCTGTCGCGCGGCCGGGCTGACCCGGCGTCGCCTCGGGGCCCCACGTCCGGAGAGGAGATG
>JBIOXP010000458.1:0-7755 GCA_044869705.1 Binatia bacterium
GTTTCAGGATTGGGACGCGGCATTCTCGCTTGATCCGAAATTCGCCTGCTCCGAGCTCCTTGGATCACGATTACCGCTATCTGTTTATCTGCAGTCGCGCGGCTGCAGTGCGCGATGAAGTTAGGGAAAAAATGCTGCGATGAGAACCGCGAGTAAGCGCGCACACGCAAGCCATCAGTTTTCTTCGCGCTGATACCCGAGCGAGCGGGCAATCCGGCCATCAACGCTGATGCTTCCGGGTCCGGAGCAGATCAACCAGATCAAGATGATGATGTACATGGCTTCGGGCAGATAGAGCAGGTCGTCGAGCCAGTTGAGAAATGAGAGTCCTGCGGGAATCGTCGCGCTCTGAACCGTGGCGATCGCGACAATCATCTGGATGATAAGAGCGGCGCAGCACAGGCTCGTAAGCAACCCGATCACGAGCAGACAGCCGCTGATGAATTCAACCGAAGAGACGAAATAGGTCATAAAATGCGGCGACGGTATTCCGGCTCCGGCGAGAGTTTCATACATCTGGCGGGTGCGGCTGGGAACGAACAGCTTGTTTCCGCCCGAGATCGCGAAGAACACTCCGAGCGAAACGCGGGCGAGCAGGATCCCGAATGGCTCCCACCAACGGTTTCCAAGCAGCATTGACCGGATTAATGCATGAAGCTTCACAGGCTGCGTTTTTCGCGGCAACGCCAAAAGTAAAGATTGACCCCGGAACCCCGGTAAAGCTGTTCGTGTCATTGCATCATCAGCTCGAAGAGCCGCGAAACAGCTTTTGGAATTCCTTGCGTTTCTCCGTGTAAATCTTCTCGCCGAGGTCGTCCATCTCGATGAACTGGATCTTGTCCGCGTCGGGCACCGGCGGATAAACCCCTTTGCGATTGACGAACTCGCCGGCCTTGGCCATGAGATTCATGCTTTCTTCGTCGAGAAAGAAGTCGATAAATGCCTTGGCCGCGTTGGGATGGGGCGCTTTGTGAAACAGCGACATGTAGCTGGCATCGCCCAGGAATTTGCCCGTCCGGACGTAATCGAGCGGCGCGCCTGTTTTGATGCCGTTTAGATAAACGTAATAGACATAGGTAATGCCGACGCCGAACTCACCGGAGGTGATGCGGTCGGCAACCGGATTGAACGATTCTAGCAAGGTCGGTTTCATCGCCGCCAAGTCGCGGACGAACTTTTCCGCCTTCTCCTTGCCGATGAGTTTGTGCACGTTCGCGAGCCATTGGGCGGTGGTCAGGTGCAAGGTAGGATCGGCCATCACCAGCTTGCCGCGGTATTGCGGCTTGATTAAATCTTCCAGCGTTTTCGGCGCGTCCGCGGCCTTGATGACGTCTTTGTTATAGACGATGCCGACGATGTGGTTGCGGGCGCGCGGACCGAGCAGCGGATCGATGGCGTCTTTGGGAAAATCCTTGTTCATCGGCGAGTCGTACTTGGCCAGGATGCCTTCCGCGAGCAGGATGCGCATGCAGTCTTCGGTCGCCATGACGAGATCGAAAAGCGCCTTGCCGGCGCGCGCTTCGCTCAGCGCCCGCTCCAATACTTTGGTCGCCGAGCTGCGCCAATAATCGATCGTGATGCCGGTCTTCTTCTCAAATGCTTTTTGCAGCAACTCGAAGATGTCGCTCTGCATCGTGCCGTAAAGCACCAGTTTGCCTTCTTTCCTGGCGACCTCCATCAATTTGGCGTCCTGCGCAAAAGCGCCGGGGACAACGGTCAGCAGAATAATTATAAGAAGAAGCTTCATGGGCTTTCCGCTAGATGCGATAGAACTCCTTGGCGTTAGCATAGAGAATTTTTTGCTTCGCGGCATCCGAGAGCTCCGGACGAGCCAGCAGTTCGGGGATGTCTTTGAGAAACTCGCCATAGACACGCTCGTGCGGATAATCGGATGGGAACATGATCCGATCGGCGCCGATGACCTCTGTCACGAACGCAAGCGAGGTTTCTTCGGGTTCGCAGGTGACGTACACCGGGCAGCCTTTGACGTACTCGCTGGGCTTTTTTTTCATCTTCGGAAACGAGCCCGCGCCGCGGGTTTCGTATTCGTAGTCCAGGCGATCCATCATGTAGGGAAGCCAGCCGCAGCCGGCTTCGAGAAAAGCGATCTTCAGTTTGGGGAATTTTTCCAAAACGCCGTCGCAGATGATGCTCGTGAACTGGATCATTAGCGGAAACGGGTGCTCGAGAGCGTGGACCTGGCCCTGATCCTCGAAATAGTCGAACCCGAAGCCGCGGCTCGGCGCGCCATGAATGCCGAGCGGTACCCCGAGCTCTTCGGCGGCGCGAAAGATCGGGTGGAAATGCGGATGGCCCAAGGCCTTGTTCATGACGGTTGCCGACGGCAAAAACGCGCCGACCATGTCGAGCTTTTCCACCGCATAGCGGAGCTCGTCGGCAGCCGCTTGCGGATCTTGTATGGGAAGTACGGCGACACCTTTGAGACGGGAGTCTCGTTTGATGTAGCGGGCATGAAACCAATTGTTGTAGGCGCGCGATACCGCAGCAGCCCAAGTGGGATCTTGCACCAGACCGATCGCCAAGGCGGCCGTCGGGTAGAGTACCGTGCTCTCCAGCTCCATGCTGGCGACGAACTTGAGCACATCTTCAGGCGGGGTCTCCGTCACTTTGTCGGGGCGTCCAGCGCCGAGACCGCGCGGCCAACCGTCGAGAGATGGAAACAGCGCATAGGCGCGCGCCCGGCGCATGCCGCGATATTTGCCTTCGAAGTACTCCTCGATTTCCTCGTGATTCTCGTAGATATGGCCGTCCGCATCGATGACTTTTGGGCGTGTCATAAGACTCCTCGCTCTTTCGGGCAGACCTTAGGTCGTGCGGCTAATCGTGTCAAGGAAACACGCCACGATACTGATTCCTCTGTTTATGTGCGCGTGACGACCAGCGGCAGCATAGCGGGCTGGGGTGAGTCATTCGGCAACTAATCCGCTGTCGCTGTTCACTTCGTTTCCGCTAACACCTGCCGGAGCAAAGTGAAATCGATGACCGCGTCGACCTTCACATCCTTGCCCGTGGTCTGTTTGATCAGTCCGAGTTGGGTGTTGATCGCGCTTTCTTTGCCCAACCCATCGGGACTGATCGATTTGATCGAACGAATATAGGCGTCTTCGGCGATCGCCTTCGACAGTTTGAGCCAGTTCATATAGAGCGCCACCGATTCATCGCGATGGCTCAGGAAGTAGCGGCCGGCTTTCACCATCGCTCGGATAAAGCGCTTCACTTCGTCGGGGTTGTCGCGCAGTTTTCTTTCGGTCACCGTTACTCCGCTAAACGGCACTTCGAACTTGCCTTCGATATCGGCAAGAATGCTCATGCCCTTTTCTTTCGCTATGGCATGCAGCGGCACCGGCAGCGGGCTGGCATCGATACTTCCGGCGAGGAGCGCCTGCAGGCGGATTGGTTCGCGGCCCATCGGAATCATCACGACATCTTTGTCGGGATCCAATCCGCCCGCCGCGAGCATCGCGCGCGTGGAACTGTAAACCGCACCGGAAAAGCTGCTGACTGCAACTTTTTTGCCGCGTAATTGAGGGACGGTTTTAAATTCCGGTCGCGCCACCAAAGTGAGATCGGCAAATTTGTGCGGCAGGTGCACGACCCTGATCGGCAAGCCCTGCGCTGCCGCGACCATGCCGGTGCCGCCGCCGAACAACGTATAATCGATCTCGCCTGCCACCTGGCTCTTCAAAGCCAAATCGCTGGCAACTACAAGCAATGTGGGATTGAGGCCTTGCTCCTCGAAAAATTTCTGCTTGATGCCGGTCATCAGCGTCACCGACGCCATCGACGGCGGATAGGCGACTCTGACTTCCCTCCATTCCCGCTGCGCCGCGTGGGCGACTCCAAGCAACATCGAGATCGCCAGCAGCACGATTGTCAACCACGACCTGCTGAAGCAAGTTTTGCAAGGCATCATCGTTACCTCCGGGTCGGCTGCCAAACGGGCGCCGGAATATTCGGAATCTGAAATAATCGCTTGCCCTGTAAGCGCTGCGATTGATCGTAGGTTGGGGGAGCCTTTCATCGCCTGCCCGCAGCGGCCAAGTTGGAGCCGGCGGACCTTGCTGACGCATCGTCATCACTTTTGCGGCAGCACCTCTTTGACGAACTTGAATATCGGCGTCACGTCTTGGTACTCCGATCTGGCCAGGTCGAAATATTTCTTGCCTTGTTCCAGCCGATTGGAGGGATCGACGTCGTCTTTTGGAATATCGATTCGGCGCGAATTGTGGGCGTCGGGCCGGCCGAATTTCTGCAAGGCCAACTGTCCTTCCCGCGACAGCAGCCAATTGACGAAAACTTTGGCCGCATTGGGATGGGGCGCGCGCGTCGGGATGCCGAGGGTGCCGCCGGCGGCGCTGCTAACGCCTCCTTCCTTCCAATCCTCCGCGTCGAGGTAGCCGATCGGCAGCTTCTGTTGGATTGCTTTGCCTACTTCGCTGCCGGCATTGCAGCGGATGCACAAAGAGAATTTGCCCGCAGCAAGCCAGTCGGTCATCTGGCGGGGATCACGGCTCACGGTGATCTGCGTGTCGCCATAAAGTTTTTTGATAAAGGGCGGGCCAAGCTCGGGATGATAGTAGAAAAACTGCAGCGTCGCTCCCATGCCGAAGGCCGTCGGATCGAGCGACACCATTTTCCCGTTCCACTTGGGCTGCACTAGATCCCAGTATGATTTGAATTCGCTGGGGGCGGCCTGCTTCAAATTATAGGCGACTTGGCCCGACAGAGAGTTGGCGACAAAGGCAAAAATGTAGCGCTTCTCCGGATCGATGTATCTGTGTTCGCCCTCATACCACTTTGATGGATCGAGCACTTCGGGAAGGATGAGCACGGGTTTGATCGGCTCGAGAACTTGCGCCTTGTAAAGCGCGTCGTGCAGCGTATTGGCCCCCGAGCTCACCACGTCCACGAGATATTTTTCCGCGCGTCTTTCGGCCAGGATGCGCGATGCCAGCGAATTGCCGGCGACGGCAACGCTGATGTTCGGTTTGATCTTCGGGTATCTTTTCCTGAATACTTCCAACACGCGGTCGTAATCGTAACAGCAAGCATACAGCGCAAACTGCCCCTCAGCTTCGCCGGCGCGCAGTGTTTTTTCCCACTCCGTTTGCCAACTCGATTGGGCGGCAACAAACGCCACCGAGGATACAATCCACAGAGCGACACAGGCCACCGTAAATGCGGCGCGATTCACAAAAGCGCGGTTACGCGAGATCATGTTTCGTTTATTGCTACGCCTCGAGCGTTTTTTTCAGAATCAACAAATTTCCATTTTCCAGTCTTTGATACTCGATTCTATCCATCAACTTTTGCATAAGATGGATTCCCAATCCGCCCGCTCTTCTTTCGTCAAGCGGCGCGGTGACGTTCGCTTCGGGCGCGGTGAGCGGGTTGAAAGGCCGCGCGTCGTCTCGCACTTCCGCGATCACTTCTCCCGATTCGACGCGGATCCGGACCAGGATCTGATGCTCTCGATGATCGGAATAGCCGTGAGAGATAATGTTGGTGACCGCTTCTTCCAAGGCGAGGTTAAGATCGTGTCGGACATTCGGCGTGAGCTCGTGGACCGCGGCAAATTTGCCTAACCGCTCGCCTAACCGCGCGATCTCCGCGATGTCGTTTTTGAGAGTGAACTCTACCTCCTCGTCGTGGCTTCCGGCCCGCCCCAGGTAGCGAATTGCCAGAGTCGTGATGTCGTCTGCTTGCTCTGCGCCCGCGGCGAAAAGAGTTATATCGCGAGTCAGGTGTCCAATCTGCTCCCGAGCGGAAGCGGATTTGGTTTGACTCAAAATCGATTCCAGGCGCCGCTCCGAGAAGAACTCCCCGGCGGCGTCCAGCGCCTCCGTGACTCCGTCGGTGTAAAGGAAAAGCGTTTCGCCTGGAAGAAGTACCAAACGACTCCCACCGAAGATAGTTTCCTCGAGCAGACCCAGCACTCTTCCGCCGGTTTTTGGCACCTGTTGAACACCGGCGCGAGAGACATGGTAAGGACGATTATGTCCGCCGTTGCTATACCTGATCTCGCCGGTACGGGTATCGAGAATGCCGCAAAACAATGTCGTAAACATCTGCGCGTCGTTATCTTGGCAGATCTCCCGATTTACCGTCGAGAGGATCTCGCCCGGATTCTGAGCTCGCCCGGCGCTAGCCTTGAACAGCGTCTTGGTCACTGCCATGAACAGCGCCGCGGGCACGCCTTTGCCCGAGACATCGCCGATGGCAAAGCACAGGCGATCTTCGTCCAAAAAGAAAAAATCATAGAAGTCTCCGCCGACTTTTTTGGCCGGCGCGATGGCGGCGAAAACATCCAGGTCGCGGCGCTCGGGGAAAGGCGGAAAGGTTTTGGGCAACATGCTCATCTGGATGTCGTGCGCGAGCTTTAACCCCTCCTCCAGGCGCTCCTTCTCGATATAGGCTTCGATCAGACGCCCGCGCTCCAGCGCCACAGTGATGTGATCGCTAAGGCCGGCCAACAGCGATTCGTCGATTGGGTCGAACGTTTCGCGGTTTTTTTTATTCAGCACCTGAATCACGCCGACGAGGCTGTCGCCGGTGCCGATCAAGGGCAGGCAGAGAATCGAGCGGGTGCGATAACCGGTCTGTTTGTCGAACGTCGGATCGAACCGCGGGTCCGCATAGGCGTCGGAAATGTTGATCAGCGCGCGCGTTTTGGCAACGGTTCCGGCGATGCCAACCCCGAGCGGAACGCGGATTTCTTTGATCTCGAGCTTCTGCGTGGTCTTGCTCCACAGCTCGTCGCGGGATTTGTCGTAGAGAAAGAGCGTGGCGCGCTCCGCGTCCATGACCTCCGCCGCCTTGGCCACGATGACGTGCAAGAGGTTGTCGAGCTTGATTTCGCTGGCGAGAGCTTTGGCAACCCCCAGTAACGCTTTCAGGTTTCGTGCTTGTCGCTCGCTATCGACGGTAGTCATTGAACTTACAAAGGCATCGGGTTTGCCAGTTTGGTGATCGCGTTAGAAACACGGCTTCGGAACCGAGCCGCGGAAGAATAATTATTTTCTTCTTGAAGAACCACGGCGCCGTTTCATACGTAGGCCCGTCTCAGCATCTCCGCCGCGGCTTCATCCAGCTGGTCGGCGCGCCGGACGTCTTCAAAACGCGCCAGCAAGTCATTCACTCGTAGGCGCCGCTTATCCGCGCCGCGAAAATCATGAATGACTCGTCCCCGGTGCATCATGATCAGCCGATCGCCGAGATTGGCTCCCTGATGCATCGAGTGCGTGACCATCAAGGTGGTGAGCTTTTCCCGGCAAACGATTTCGTCGGTCAGTTGAATGACTTGATCCGCGCTCTTCGGATCCAACGCCGCCGTGTGCTCGTCGAGAAGAAGCAATTTCGGCTTCAGCCAAGTGGCCATGAGCAAGGTCAGCGCCTGGCGCTGCCCGCCCGAGAGGCTGCCTATGATGTTTCCGAGCCTGTCTTCCAAACCGAGATTCAACTGCTTCACGCGATCGCGCAAATTTTTCTTGAGCTCCCCCGACAGTGCCCAGCCGAGTCCCCGGGAAAGTCCGCGTCGCGTCGCCAGCGCGAAGTTCTCGGCGATAGACATGGTGGCCGCGGTGCCGCTGAAAGGGTTTTGGAAAACGCGACCGATCATTTTTGCCCTGCGGTGCTCCGGCCATCGCGTCACGTCGTGGTCAGCCAAATGGATCGTGCCGCCATCCACCGGAAAGCTGCCCGCAACCGCGTTGAGCAAAGTCGATTTGCCCGATC
>JBIOXP010000459.1:0-17606 GCA_044869705.1 Binatia bacterium
TGGCCGAGGGAATCGCCACCAGCATACTCAGGACGGAAAAAATCAAACCCGCGTAGACCGATTGGCCGCTAACAAACATATGGTGACCCCAAACCAAAAATCCCAGTACGGCAATGGCGAGGCTTGCAAAAGCGACAAAGCTGTAGCCGAAAATCCGCTTGCGCGAAAAGCAGGTGATTAACTCGCTGATGACTCCCATGCCGGGAAGAATCATTATGTAGACTGCCGGATGCGAGTAAAACCAGAAAAGATGCTGGAACAGCAGCGGGTCGCCCCCGAGTTCGGGATTGAAAATGCCTAATCGAAACAGCCGCTCCAACGCCACCAAAGCGAGCGAAATGGCGATCACTGGAGTGCCCAGAATGAAAATGATGCTGGTGGCGTAATGTGACCAAACAAACAGCGGCAAGCGAAACCAGCCCATTCCCGGCGCGCGCATCGTGTGGATCGTCACGATAAAATTGAGTCCGGTCAGAATCGATGAAAAGCCGGTGACGAAAATCCCCATCACCGTGAGCGCCACATGGGTATTGGAATAGATGCTGCTGTACGGCGTATAGAACGTCCAACCGGTATCGACGCCCCCGCCGGCCGCTGCCGCTAGCGTAAACAGCCCGCCGATTATGTAAATATACCAACTCGCTAAATTCAGGCGCGGAAAAGCCAGATCGCGTGCGCCGATCATCATCGGGATCAGAAAGTTTCCCAAAACCGACGGAATGGACGGAATCAGAAAGAAAAAAATCATCGTAACGCCGTGCATCGTGAACAATTTGTTATAGGTTTCCGCCTGCACCAGATCGCCTTGAGGCGTGAGCAGCTCGAGTCGAATCAGCGTCGCGAAGAGACCGCCGACGAAGAAAAAAAAGGTCACCGAGACGAGGTACAGCCAGGCGATGCGCTTGTGATCCGTGGTCAATAGCCACGACTTCAGACCATAGCTGACATTCAGATAATGGAGTCGGCGCTCCGCAAGTACATCGTTCATTTGTTTACCTGTCCGCCCGCTTGGGGCGTGAGAGACTTGATATAGGAAATAATCTGCAATACCCCTTCTTCGCTGAGCGAACCTTTAAAAACCGGCATGATCGGCTGATATCCCCGGACTATCTTGGCGCGCGGCTCGAGTATCGATTCGCGCACGTAATTTTCGTCCGCAGTCACGGCTCTGCCGTTTTGCAGCGTTACAGTTTTGCCGATGAGTCCCACCAAAGATGGCCCGCGGCCGGTATCATTCGGCAGATGGCAGGTGGCGCAGCCGAGCGTCTGAAAGAGTTTTCCTCCCGCTGCGGCTGTCGACCCGCCCGTACCGCCGCCGCCAACCCAAGTCGCGTAGGCGAGTGGCTCCATGACGATAATTCGCCCCACCATGCCGGAATGCTGGGTGCCGCAATATTGCGCGCAAAACAAGTGATAGGTTCCGGGTTTGCTCGCTTCGAACCATAGCGTGGTGTAGCGTCCCGGGAGGACATCTTTTTTCACCCGGAACGCCGGCACAAAAAAATCATGAATGACATCCTGCGACGTCAGAAGCAGCTTAACAGGCTGCCCCGCCGGAACGTGCAGCTCATCGATTTCCGATTTACCCTCGGGATGTTGGACTTTCCACATCCATTGTTTTGCCACGACGTTGATCTCGAGCGCATTCGGCGGCGGGTAATAACTCACAAAAAAAAGCCTCGCGCCCCAGACGAAGATCACCATCGTAATCCCCAGCGGAACCGCCGTCCAAAAAATCTCCAATCCCAGGCTTCCTAAAATCAATGGCGGTCGCTCCTCCTCGGAGCGCCGACGATATTTGATCGCGAAGACAACGATCGAGATCGAAATCAGCAGCGAGAAAAAGACACTCACCGCGATGAGAAAATAAAAGAGCGCGTCGACTCGCGGCGCCAAAGTCGATGCCTGTTCGGGAAACAGCGGTAGGTTCGAGCCGAACATCAGGCAAGTCTCCCGCTCGTCCTTGCATTGGCGCGTTCGCGCCGAATCATCCATAAAATGAAGGCGCCTAACGCAATGACCGTAATGAGACCGCCTAGACGCACCAGATTCGTGACGAAAGGTCCATACTTTCCCGTGACCGGGTCGTAGTGATAGCAAAAGAGCAGCAGCTGATCGATCGGTGTTCCGATCTTGCCCTCGGCCGCTTCCACCAACCCAAGGCGCAAGTCGCGGGGTGAGAACTCGATGCCATAGAAATAACGTGAGGTTTTTCCCCGCGGCGTTAGCAGCACGATACCGGTGGCATGAGCAAACTCGCCGGTGTTTGGATCGAACGAGTAATGAAAGCCCACCGCTTCGGCGAGTTTGCGGATTGCCGGTTCCTCCCCCGTCAAAAAATGCCAGCCCCGTTCAGCACCGGGCCTGCCGTAGCGGCTCGCGAAATCCTTTTTTTGAGCTCCGGCAAGCGCGCTGTTATCGGAGGGATCGAAGCTTACGGTAAGCACGTCAAATTGATCGCCGATATCGAAGCTGAGCGCCCGCAGCGTGCGCACGATTCCATCCAACAGCAGAGGACAGAGATCGCGGCACTTGTAGTAAACGAAGTTCAAGAGAATCGGTTTGCCGCTCAGATAGTCGCGCAGTTGAATCGAGCTTCCGCGCTCGTCGGTGAAGCTCAGATCGAGCGGGATTTGGGAATTGAGTTTCTGATCGAACTCGACGTCTCTAAGTGGAATCGGGCGCGATGCGTCATGCGCGCGCGCGAAAGATACAAGGCTGAGCCAGAGTGACAGCGTGAGCGCGAAATACACGCTCCCTCTGCGGGCGATTCCACAGGAATAATCCCGATAAGCCATGAGTGAACTCAGCGTTTTGTTTTCTCCTTTTCTGCAGCCGGGCTGGAAGTCCGGCCGCCAGCGCCGGCCTGAGTGCGCGTCGGTAATCCTTTTTGAGCGAGTAGCGTGATGGCGCGATCGATCGGCACGCGAACGATGCCGTGTTCGCGGTCGATCCAACCGTAACTATCGAGGATGTCATCCTCCTCGGCTCTCATGGCTGCTAAATCCGCACCTGGTCTGGTGAGCAGACGCGGTTCTGGCGGTGGTTCAACCCCGTAGGAAAGCGGGCTTGGGGCCGGTCTTGCGCGCGTCTCGCTCTGGTAAAAATAATGGAACATTCCGTACATCGCGAGCACAACTAGAGCTATGCCGAGACCCAATCCGGCTCCGAACCAAAGAATCTTGTTCGGATTGAGGTCGCTCAGCTCGTGACCGGTGCTGGCGCTATTTGCCGGAGTATTTGGCTCAGCCATTGCCCACCAGTCGGTGTTCTTCGAGGATCGCAATGAAACGGGGATCGCGCACGGGCAGCAATGAGCGCTCTTTTAAACAGCTCAGAAATCCCCAGAACCAAAGGCCGCCGAGACCAAAGGGCGCTAAAACCGTCGTCCAGTGCAGACTAAAACCGTCCGGGTGAAACGTCGGCGCGACAAACCAGAACAGCTCGATCAAGTGCATCGCGGCGGTGCCTGCCGCAACCGCCCCGAGCGCTGCCGGACTGCGTTTGATGGTTCGCGACAACAACAGCACAAAAGGCAAGGCGAATTGCAGCGCGATCAGCGCCGCGCCGATCACAGCCCATCCGCCGGTCAATCGGTGTATGTACCAAGGAATTTCGTGCTGCAGGTTTTCAACCCAGATGAGGAGGAACTGCGAGAACGATAGATAAGCCCACAACATGATGAAGGCCAGGAGCAAATTGCCTAAATCCTGCAGCACCCACGGCGCAACGATCTGGTTGAGCGCTTCCCGCCGCGACAAAAAAAACGCCGCGCCGATCACAAACGTCAAGGCGATCAGGCCGTAACTGACCATGAAAATCATGCCGAAAATGGTCGAGTACCATTGCGGCTCCAGCGACATCAGCCAGTCGATCGCGGAAAAAGTCACGGTTAAACCATAGAGAACCAAACCGGGGCCGCTCAGAGTCTGCAGGCGCTCTATGAACGATGGATCTGCCGAGCGCTCCTGCGCTTCTGACCATCGGGAGAGAAAAAATCCCAACGCGATCCAGACGGCAAAATAAATCACGGCGCGGCCGAAAAAGAACGGAATATTGAGGTACGCCGCCTTTTCCTGAAGAACGGGTTCGGCGGCCACGATATCCGGGCGTGCCCAGGCAAAAAGATCCGGCAAACCGAACAGGAGCGGCACGAACAGCAAGGCCATGATCGGGAAGGTGCGCACCGCCGCTTCCAAGCAGCGTTGGATGACAAAACCCCAGGTGCCGCCGACCAGATGATGAATCATCAGAATACCGAGGCAGCCCACCGGGATACCGATCCAGAAAACGTAGGCGATCAGATAGGCGCGAAAAAATTCTCCGCGGTCAAAAAACAGCCCCGCGAAACAAAGAATCAGCGCGACGATTCCCGCGATCAAAGATTTGGTGCGCAGCGGATCCAGTTCGGCGCTGAGCCTGACGTCTAGCCCGTTCATTTTTTTTCCGCGAGCAACGCCCGCCGCTCCTTCTCCGGCACATCGGTCAGCGGAGCGTTTTGACTTAGTTGTAAAGCCCGAATATAGGCGACGATAGCCCATCGATCGCGCGGCGGGATTTGTTCGGCGTAGTCGGGCATGGCGCCGAAGCCGTGAGAGATCACGTCAAAAAAATGGCCCGGCGGAGCTTCGCGCAGACGATCGATATGAAAGGACGGGGGCGGCCGGAATCCACGTCGGACAATCATTCCCTGCCCGTCGCCCAATCGACTGTGGCAAGGAGAACAAAAAATCGTAAACCGTTCCCGACCGCGCACGAGCAGCTCACGATCGACGGGGAATGGAAACACCTTCGCCGGTTCGTTGTTCGCTTTCCCGGTATAAAATTCCTCATCTGCATTCAGCTGACCGCGTGCCACCGTTCCTTCGACGAGCGGCCGGGACGCGCGCTGATCATCAAAAAGATCACTTTTTTGCAAAGGCTCGTAACGCGGCTGATCCGCCATTTTCTGTTGGCACCCGGCGAGCCACAGAAGACTGGCTAGCGCGCAACAGCAACGCCAACTCTTTAAACGATCCATGGCTATTCGCTTCTCAAGACTCGACTTCATAGGTGCCCAAGGAGCCGATCTCATCGAGAAATTGCCGCGTGCGCTCGAGATCGAACTGGCTATCGACGGCTTCGATGCAGAGGAAAAAACGGTTGCGGCTCGCCAGCTCAAAACGCTCGACATTGAAGACCGGGTGATACGGCATCGGCAAACGGTTGAGCGCCAGCACACCGAAGAACGCGAACAATGACGCGATAAGAATGGTCAGCTCGAAGGTCACCGGTATGAAGGATGGCCAGCTGTTGAACGGCCGGCCGCCGATGTTGATCGGATAATCGATCACCGCGACCCAATATTGGAGATAAAACCCGCCAAGACAGCCGATCAACCCGCCGATCAAAACGATCAGTGGCACGCGCGTGCGAGGAAATCCGATCGCTTCGGGCAGTCCGTCCACAGGAAACGGCGAATAGGCATCCATCCTGCGAAAACCTGCGGCAAATGCCCGCCGCGCCGCCGCAAGTAACGCCTCCGGGCTGTCGAACTCAGCCATCAAACCGTATATGGGCAACCTAGCCACGAAAACCCGCGACCTCTTGCGCGATCGAAATCGTCACGAATTTTTTCATTCGCCTCGCCGCTGTTCCTCGTGGACCAATTCGCGCATTTCAAAAATTGAAATCATCGGCAAAAGCCGAATAAACAGAAATAGCAGCGCAACAAACAGTCCGATCGTGCCGACGAATACTCCGTAATCAAACAAGGTCCCGGAATACATTCCCCAGGCGGAAGGCATGAAATCCCGATGCAAGCTCACCACCACGATCACGTAACGCTCTAACCACATGCCGATATTCACCGCGATCGCGATGAGAAACAGCACCCATGGCTTGGTCTGCAAGCGCCGCACCCAGAGCGCCTGCGGGATCAGAATATTGAACAGAATCAACAGCCAATACATCCAGCCGTACGGACCGAACATGCGGTTCATCATCATGTATTTTTCGAACAGGTCGCCGCTGTACCACGCCATGAAAGTTTCCATCAAGTAGCCGTACGCGACGATCATGCCGGTAGCGAGCATGACAATCCCCATGTTCTTCAGATGGCGCAGTGTGATGAAGTCCTCGAGTCCATACAGCCTGCGCAGCGGTATCGCGATCGTGAGTACCATCGCAAAACCTGAATAGATGGCGCCCGCGACAAAATAGGGCGGAAAAATCGTCGAATGCCATCCGGGCACCAGAGCGACGGCAAAATCGAAGCTCACAACGGTGTGCACCGAAACCACGAGCGGCGTGGCCAGGCCGGCCAGGAGCAAATAGGCCATCTCGTAGCGATGCCAGTGAATTGCCGAGCCACGCCAGCCCATCGCCAGCATCCCATAGATGAAGCGCGGCAAGCGGCGGGTCGTGCGGTCGCGTAAGGTCGCCAGATCCGGAACCAGACCAAGAAACCAGAACAGCAGCGAAACTGTGAAGTACGTGGACACGGCAAAAACATCCCAGACCAGAGGGCTGCGGAACTGCGGCTGGATGCCCATCGTGCTCGGATAAGGAAACAGCCAATAAGCAAACCATGGCCGTCCCAAATGAATCAGGGGAAAAATGCCCGCGCACGCGACAGCGAACAATGTCATGGCTTCGGCAAATCGGTTGATCGACTGGCGCCATTTCTGGCGCAGCAACAAAAGGATCGCTGAGATTAACGTGCCGGCGTGGCCGATGCCGATCCACCAGACGAAGTTCACGATCGCCCAGCCCCACGCTACGGGAATCATCACGCCGAAAAGACCGATGCCGACGGAGACTAGCGCCGTAATGCAAAAAAGCAGCAGCAGAACCAAAACAAAGCCGACACCGAAGCTGATGTACCAAAACAGCGGCGTGCGACCGCTCAAGACAATAGAGCTGATCTTGTCGGTGATCGAGCCGAAGGTGTGACCGGGCTCGAGAACCGGCAGAGCGTCGCCGGAGATATCCCGTGGTTTCGATGCCATCTCAGCCGTTCTCGATTTCCGGGTTGGGATTCCTGAGCTTCGCCTGATACGTGGTCCGGGGCCGCGTGTTCAACTCGGTCAACAGCCCGTAGCTCAGCGGTTGTGCCTTGAGTTGGCTGACCTGGCTTTGTGGATCATTGATGTCACCGAAAATAATTGCCCGCGTCGGACACGCCTGCTGGCAGGCCGGTTCGATTTCGCCGTCGCGCACAGAGCGCTCCTCTCTCTCCGCCGTGATTTTCGCACCGTTGATACGCTGCACGCAGTAGGTGCATTTTTCCATGACCCCGCGTGAGCGCACCGTCACGTCCGGATTGCGCAGCGGCTTCAGGCTCTCGGTTTTGAAATCGCTGTACAGAAAAAAGTTAAAGCGCCGCACCTTGTAAGGACAGTTGTTCGAACAGTACCGCGTGCCGACACAACGGTTGTAAACCATATCATTCAGTCCGTCCTGGCTGTGGGTCGTAGCGCCCACGGGACAAACCAGCTCGCAGGGCGCGTTTTCGCACTGCATGCAGGGCACGGGCTGAAAGTAAGTCTCGGGATTGCTCGGTTCTCCTCGATGATAGCGATCAATCCGAATCCAGTGCATTTCGCGGCCGCGCAACACTTCCTGTTTTCCCACGACGGGCCCGTTATTTTCCGCGTGGCACGCCGACACACAGGCATTACAGCCGATGCACGCATTCACATCGATGCTCATGCCCCAGGCATAGCCGTCGTACTTATAGCCGGGGTAAAGTGTGCGCGGTGCTTCCTTTTCGCTTTCCCGTTCGATCAGAAACTTGGGATTTTTCCGGTATTGCTCGATGGTCCCGGCCCGCACCAGATCCCGGCCTTCCATCAGGTGGTGAAACTGCGTGCAGGCGAGAGCGTATTGCGCGCCGGTTTTACGAATGCCGAGGGCTGCCCCGTGCCAGAGTGTATCGATCGTGCGCAGCGCATTGGCGTCGAAGCCGAGATTCGTGCCGATCCGTCCTGCGCGTCTGCGGCCGTAACCCAGGTGAATCGTAACGCAATCGTCTGCATGGCCCGGGACAATCCAGGCCGCGCCGCGCGTTCGCCGGCCGTTGTATTCCAATTCAACGACATCGGCATATATCGTTCCGTGTTCGCCGCCTGTGCTTCCCACCTGATAGGTAAGACCGAGTTTGCCGGCCGTCGCGGAGCTCATTAAAACGGCATTGTCCCACGTCAATTTGGTCAGCGGCTTGGGCAGTTCTTGAAGCCACCCGTTGTTCGCGAACCGGCCATCGAGGATCGAAGGATCGGGCCGATAAATAACTTCCAGCGACGGGGAGTTTTGCGTTTTTGCCGCGATGCCGGTGCTCGCGCGCTGTGGCTCGGAAGTCTCAAAACTCGCCGCCGGCTTGGGTTTTACATTGCGTGGAGCGAACGCGCTTCCGGCAATGACCCCATCGTGCAACGCGGTGCGCCAGGCCGCATCGAAATCCCTCGTCTTGTTTTGACCGCGCCAGTAATCGTGGACGATGTCGTAGCTCGAACGCTCCGCCTGACCGGCCACGGCTGCAAGAAGCTCGTGCGCGGTGCGTCCACCATACAATGGAGCAATCAGCGGCTGCATGATCGTCACACTGCCGTCGTACGCGCGCACGTCGCTCCACGATTCAAGATAATGTGCCTGCGGAATGTGCCAATGGCATACGGCCGATGTTTCATCTTCATAAAGCGAGAGATGGACGTTGAAGTTGGACGTGACTAAGTGGCCGGCGAAATCGAGCTCCGCGGGCGCCGTATAAGCTGGATTTCCACCCAGCATGATCAGGACTTGGGCCGCGTTATCCTCCAGATCGCGCACCAGCTCGCGGAGAGACTCCGCATGGTTGGTTGGATTGACCGCCACCGGATCGGTGTAAAAAACCGTCTTGCCGATATTACCGAGTGCGTCATTCATCGCATGTGCCAGCGCGTGTACGATGGCGGGCTGGTACTCGCCGGGCATGATTGCGCTTCGGCCACGATGCGCTTGTAGATCCTTGACCAACGCGCTCAGCCATTTTTCTTGAGCCGGTGAAATCGCGAGCTGCTCCGCCGAGATCTGCACGCCCACGCCGGCAGCGAGCGTTCTAGCTAGTTGTGGGATAGCGCTTGGACTGATCGCGAGCCGGTGATCGGCATTGGAGCCGGTCAGCGAAAACGTGCTTTCGATCATGTACAGCCGATTCACATCGCCTGTCCCCGGGATTCGCCGGCGGTTGATGAACTCGCGAGCATAACGCAGGCTTGCCGGACCGCGCAGCAAGAAATCGGCGTCGAGCGAGACGATCACGTCAGCCTCCTCCAATCGGTAAAGCGTTTCGAAAGCTTGACCGAAGGCCATGCGCGTCCCTTGATGCGCGTAATCTCCTCCCCCACCGTCAAACTGATGCCACTTCGCTTTCGGAAACAGATGAAGAATTTGCTGAAGCTGTGCCGCCAATGTCGGCGAAGTCACGGTTTCGGTGAGAATCCGCAGTCCCGCGCCTTGAGTGACTCGCTGCGATTCGAGCTCCGCGTTGAGCGCCGAAAAGAATGCGTCCCAGGTCGCCACCCGACCAGCGTTGCTGATGACCCGCGAGCGGTCGGGATCGTAAAGTCCGAGCACGGAAGCCTGCGTCACCGCGTCGGTGGCGCCGAGGCTTGCCGGATGCTGCGGGTTACCTTCGACTTTTGTCGGCCGTCCCATGTGGCTTTCGACGAGAACGCCGCGGCCGTAGCCCTCGATCGGTATTGCGGTCGCGAAATAAAGCGGTTTACCCGGCACGAGCGCTTCAGGCTGATTGACATAGGGAACGATTTTTTCATCCGGCGGCGCCGGCGCCGGACTCAAACAGCCAGTGATTCCCGCCAAGGCCAGCGATGCGCCCATGAGCTTGAGAAATTCGCGCCTATCGATAGCGCTGGTGAAAGCAGCGGCATGGCGCGGCAGGTGCTCGCCCATGAGATCTTTGAACGCTTCGGTTCCAGCGAGCTCTTCGAGGGAGCGCCAGTACTCTCGTCCCCCAGCACTTTGCTGCCCGATTCCAAGCAGCGCTGCCGGATCTATCCCGTTGCTCATTGGCTTTCTCCTAGCGATGGCATGTCGAACAACTCGTCAGTTTTTGGATGCGATATTCTTTGACCAGCTTCTGACCCAAGGCGAGCTGATCGGCCGGCGCTTGGTATTCCATACTGAACACGTACTCGCGCGGCCGCACGAATCGTTCCGGCGCGCGATGACACTCCAAACACCAATCCATATAAAGCGTGTTCTCGCGCCACATGAGCGGCATCTTGTCGACCCGTCCGTGACAGGTCACGCAGCCGATTCCCTTGTGCACGTGAATGCTGTGGTTGAAGTAAACGAATCCCGGCAGATTGTGCACGCGCGTCCATTGAATCGATTTTCCGGTACGAAAACTCTCGCGGACGGGTTCCAGAATTGGACTGTCGGGCCAGATCTGAGTATGGCAGTTCATGCAGGTTTTCGTCGGTGGAATACCGGCGAATGAGCTTTCCTCGACGGAGGTGTGGCAATAGCGGCAATCGATTCCGTCATCGCCGACGTGATGTTTGTGGCTGAAGGGCACGGGCTGGGTGCGCGCCACTCCCACTTCGGTGATGTATGGCGATTCATTGATGGACGTCAGTCCAGCGACCACGGCCAGCAGGAGAATCAAGCCGCCGAAAATCGTGACCCGCGAAATCGTGTTGGTGCTTGGGTGAAAAATTTGCGCCATCGGCTTTTAAAACGTTGCCTTCATCGACACCACACACACGACGAGTACAGGAAACGAGCCCTTATCGCGTTGCCGGCGCGCTTGCGCGGTGATGCTCGCCCGGCGTTCGACCCAGAGAGTGAGCGATCTGCAGCGCCTCAGTGTGCCGATCGTGCTACTCGTTACGAATCCCCAAGCTCTCCATTTTACGATAGAGAGAGGAACGGCTGACGCCCAAAAGCTCGGCGGCGCGGGTTTTGTCGCCGCCCGTTTCTTTCAGGACGTTTTCAATATGGCTTTTTTCGTAGGACTGGACAGCAATGCGAAGATTATTCATGGGCTCCGCGCCGTCTTCTTCCAATGGAGTCGTGCACTGCGGCAATTCAGCTGGTGTAATCCACTCGCCGTTCCCGAGAATCATCGCCAGCTCGAGCACGTTATCCAATTCACGCACATTGCCTTTCCACGGCATTGACATCAGCAATTTGAGCGCCGAATTCGCCACGCCCTTGTAGGCCTTTTTCATCTCCGCGTTGTGGCGGCGCACCAGATGCTCGGCCAGTAAAGGAATATCTTCGCGCCGCTCGCGCAGCGGCGGCACGCGTATGTTGATGACATTGAAGCGGTAGAATAAATCCTCGCGAAACTTTCCTTCCGCTACCTCGGATTGGAGCTCGCGGTTGGTGGCTGCGATGATGCGAACGTTCAGTTTCGATGGATGCGTCGAGCCAATCGGCAGGATTTCCTTGTCTTCAATGACGCGAAGAATTTTTGGTTGCAGACTGAGCGGCATTTCGCCGATCTCGTCTAGAAAGATCGTCCCGCCCTGTGCGCGTTGGAACAGTCCTTCTTGGGAGCTCGCGGCGCCGGTGAACGCGCCTTTCATATAGCCGAAAAGCTGGCTCTCCAGCAGCGTTTCGGGAATCGCGCTGCAATTGACCGGTAAGAAAACTTTATCCTTACGGGGGCTTTGCAGGTGGATCGCACGGGCGACAATTTCTTTGCCCACGCCACTTTCGCCTGTGATCAGGACGTTGGAACTGGTGGGCGCGATTTTCCAGATCATCGAAAGGATGTCTCGAATGGCCTTGCTCTCGCCGACTAAACCGGTAGATTCCGAGTTGCAGTTCACTTGCCGGCGCAATAACTCCACCTCCCAGGCGAGGCTCTTCGCTTCCAATAACCGTTTGACCTTCTGCAGCACGTCTTCGAGTACCACCGGCTTGAGGATATAGTCGTGAGCGCCGCCGCGAAAAGCCTCGATGGCCGAATCGACCGAGGCATAACCCGTCATTAGAATGAAAATCGTTTGGGGCGAAACGCTGCGCACGTGGCGCAGAACGCCGAGCCCGTCCGTCCCGGGAATTTTCAGATCGCTCAGAACCAGATCGAAATCACGCTCACCTATCGCGTCGATCGCCTGGTCGCCGCTTTCCGCTTCATAGACGTGAAAGTCTTCGTCCGCAAGAACGCGCGCAATATTTTTGCGCGGCAACGGCTCATCATCGACGAGTAAAATACTTGAACTCAATGTCGCTCCGGTGAAGTCCAGCGGTCAAGATTGGCGACTGGTTGGAGTTAACCACCCGCCAGCACGGCAATCATTGTGCCAGTCGACGATTTCGTTAGCTCGCGAAAGATAAAGCTCACTCGAACGCCTAAAGCGTCGCAGAAACAGGACAGCTAGGGATTTTGTGTCCTACTTTCAGGACGACGTTGCAATTACAACTGATCTGCCGCATCCTGAAAACAAGAGTCGCCCGATGAAACAAGCGATCGGGGGCGATGAGCGAAAAAAAATTTTTCCAGTTCTATCGGCACGAAGTTTGTACACCGACAAGGACAAACCGAAACCAATGCCCGAGCCGATTAATATTTCCAGCTTGCCGTATGTCGAAGAGCTGTATCGGAGGTTTTTGACTCAGCCGGCTGCGCTCCCGGAGGAGTGGCGGCTGTATTTCTCGGAGCCGCCCGACAATGGCAGCGCTGCAGCGCCAGCGAAGCCGGCGATCTTGGAGTCTCGGGAAGCAGCCGCCAACGGAGCCTCCGGAGCGCTTTCAGCTCCGGTTCTATCGAGCCAGCTCAATGAGCTAATTTACAGCTACCGTGCCTACGGTCATCTTCGGGCGCAGATTGATCCATTGAAGCGACTGAACCTTCCAAACGTGGCGCCGGTGAACCTGGCGCCCGAGGTTTTTGGCTTCACCGATGCGCACATGGATAAGCTGTTTGCGTCGGAATCGATCCATTTGAGCGGGCCCTTAACACTGCGCGAACTGATAAGCCGTCTTGAACGAATTTACTGCGGTCCCATCGGCTTTGAAATCATGCACATCGGCGATCGCCTGCAACGCCAATGGTTGCAGCAGCGCATCGAACAAATCGAAACACGATCGGCGTGCGGCGCTGAGGAGCAAAGACGGATCGCCGGCCGACTCATTGAAGCGCAAACTTTCGAGCAATTTATTCGCCGCAAATTCCTCGGCGCTAAGAGCTTCTCGCTCGAAGGAGCGGAGTCGCTCATCCCGCTGCTGGAGGTCGCGATCAATAAAGCCGCGGACCAAGGTGTCTTGGAAATCGTCATGGCAATGGCGCATCGCGGCCGGCTCAACGTACTTGCGAATATTCTTCACAAACCGGCGCGTGACATCTTCCGCGAATTCATCGATCCATCCGTGGCTCATGCCGACGGCAGCGGCGATGTCAAATATCACCTCGGGCACAGTCATGATTATGTCACGGCGAATGGGCAGCGTATTCATCTATCCCTGTGCTTCAATCCGAGTCATCTGGAATTCGTCAACCCGGTGGCGATGGGGCGAGTTCGCGCCAAACAGGACCGCGTCGACGATATCGAACGGCAACAGGCGCTGGCTCTGTTGATACATGGCGATGCCGCTTTTGCCGGCGAGGGGATCACTCAGGAAACTCTCAATTTGAGCCGCCTGATTGGCTATGAGGTTGGCGGCACTCTGCACGTCGTCGTCAATAATCAAATCGGTTTCACGACACCTCCCCGTGCGGCTCGCTCTTCGGTTTATGCCACCGATGTCGCGAAAATATTGCAGCTACCGATTTTTCACGTGAACGGTGACGAGCCCGAAGCGGTGGCGTACGTGGTTCGACTTGCGTCCGATTTCCGCAGAGCGTTCCGCCAGGACGCGGTCATCGATCTTTACTGTTACCGTCGGCTCGGACACAACGAGGGCGACGAGCCGACCTTCACCCAGCCGCGTATGTACCAAGCAATCGCCAAACGCTCCAGTGTACGCCAGAGCTACAGTGAGCATTTGCTTTCACTGCAGCGCATTACCAAGGAGGAAATCGATACCGCGGAAAAGAACTACCTGGCTCACCTGGAGAGCGAATTCAAATCGGCTGCCGAAGATCGTTCCGAACCGGTTCGAGAAGAGTTGCAAGGAATTTGGGCAGACTATTCTGGCGGATTGGAACCCGACGTGGCCGCGACCATTTCGGCCGTAGAACCCGCTCGCCTTGCGGCCCTGCTCGAGTTACAGACACGATTCCCCGAAGGCTTTCATCCCCATCCGAAAATTTTGCGTGCCACGGAGGGGCGCCGAAAAATGGCCGCACGCCAGATTCCGCTGGACTGGTCGGCGGCGGAGTCGTTGGCTTTCGCAACTCTCGTCACGCAAGGCATACGTATTCGTTTAAGCGGTCAAGACAGCGGTCGCGGCACGTTCAGTCAGCGTCATGCGATCTTGCACGACTACCAAGACGGTCACGAATACGTTCCTTTGCAGCACATTGCGCCTGATCAGGCACCGCTGGAAATTATCGATAGTCCGCTTTCCGAATCGGGAGTGCTGGGATTTGAGTACGGTTACAGCCTGGATTGTCCCGGCGGTCTAGTCCTCTGGGAAGCACAGTTCGGCGATTTTTCCAATGCGGCTCAGGTCATTATCGATCAGTTCATTACCACCGCGGAAGAAAAATGGCGTCGATTGAGCGGTTTGGTGCTTCTTTTGCCGCACGGTTTCGAGGGCATGGGACCTGAGCACTCGAGCGCCCGCCTCGAACGTTTCTTACAGCTTGGCGCGCGTGACAACATCCAAGTCGTTTATCCGACAACACCGGCTCAGTACTTTCATTGTTTGCGCCGCCAAGGCCTGCGTCAATGGCGTAAACCGCTGGTCGTGATGACGCCGAAGAGCCTTTTGCGTCATCCTCAATCCGTATCGGGGCTTGATGAGTTTGGCACCGGCGGGTTTCAAACCGTGATTGCCGAGCAAGCGAAAAACACTGGACGGGTGGCGGACCGAGTTTTTCTATGCAGCGGCAAAATCTACTTTGATCTCGAGAAGCGCCGGCAGGCGCTTGGTCGAGAAGAGTTGCCGATCATCAGAATCGAGCAGCTTTACCCGTTCCCGGAAAAAGCCTTGCAAGCCGCGCTCTCGCGCTATGCGGCGCAAGCCCGGCTCGTCTGGGTGCAGGAAGAACCGGAGAATATGGGCGCTTGGTGGTACTTGAACCAAAAATTTACCAAGATGTTGGGCGAGTGCCGGCTCTCCGTAGTGGCGCGGCAAGAGGCGGCTAGTCCGGCCACCGGCTCCGCGACGCGACATCGCGAGCAACAGGAACAATTGCTCGACAAGGCCTTTGAACAGCATGCGCTGAAGGAAGCTGGCTCGACAGAGACTGGATAATCATGCCGATCGAACTCAAGGTCCCGGAAGTCGGTGAGTCGATCTCGGAAGTAGAGATCGGCGAATGGCTCAAAAAGGAAGGCGATTTCGTCGCCCGGGACGATGAAGTCGTCGTCATCGAAACCGACAAAGCCACGGTAGAAGTTTCCGCGCCTGAATCAGGCACAATTACGAAAATACTCAAACCGTCGGGACAAACTGCGGCAGTGCACGAGGTGATCGCATATCTTGAAGCGGGAGAGCCGCGGCGCGAGCACAGCGCGAGCCCCGCCGGTTCCCCCGAGCCGCGCACTGCTGAGGCGAAGCAGGAAAGTGCCGCAAGCACGACATCGAGCGGCCCGCCAGCGGCGGAGGACGATGATCGAAAGATGGTCCGGCCGAGCGCCGTTGCCGCACGGCCGGTGGCTCCATCTCTCTCGGACCGAGCGAGTCAGCGATCGGAACCGAAGCCCAACTCCGAGCAAGTGGCCGAGGCTGTGGCCGAGGCAGGAGCTGAAACGATTCCAGAAGCCCAAGCCTTGCCGCAGTTTGCAGCGCGCACTGCGGAGCTGGAGAAACCCAAGGCGGCAACGCGGCAGCAGAGACTGGCGGACGATTCCGACCGACAGGCCCGGCCGCGCTCTGCTGACGTGCCGGAAAAAAACCGTGCGCCATCGCAATTGCCCGATAGTAACAGAGAACAAATTGTTGCGATGAGCCATTTGCGCCGGCGAATTGCGGAACGGCTCCTCGGCGCGCAACACAACGCCGCTCTGCTGACGACGTTTAACGAAGTAGACATGTCGTCGGTGATTGCGCTGCGCAAGCGGTATCGAGATCTTTTCCAGGAACGCTATCAGACCAACCTCGGCTTTATGTCTTTTTTCGTCAAAGCGAGCGTGGCCGCGCTTAGGATGATACCCGAAGTCAATGCGGAAATTCGCGGCACCGATATCGTTTTCCGAAACTATTTTGATATCGGCGTCGCTGTTGGCGGCGGCAAAGGTCTCGTGGTTCCGGTGCTGCGCAACGCCGAGCGGCTCACATTCGCCGAAATCGAGCGCACGATCGCCGATCTCGCAAGCCGCGCCGAACAAAGCAAGATTCTTCCCGCGGAGTTGCAGGGAGGCACCTTCACGATCAGCAATGGGGGTGTTTATGGGTCCTTGCTATCAACCCCGATTGTCAATCCGCCGCAAAGCGGCATTCTGGGATTGCACGCGATTCAAGACCGGCCGGTGGTGCGCGATAACGCGATTGTGATTCGCCCTATGATGTACGTCGCCCTCACTTACGATCACCGCCTCATCGATGGCCGCGAAGCGGTACAGTTCTTAAAGCACATCAAAGAAACAATCGAAGATCCGGCGCGATTGCTCCTGAACATTTAGCGCTAGCGGCCTCGGCTGGACGAGCTCTCCTAATACGTTTGAGAACGCCGATCGTTCATTCGAATCACGTCCGCATATCGATCATATCCCGCGTCTCTGCCGAGCTGAATTGTGACTTCGTCACCATTGCGGAGATCGGTAACACGCAGCTCGCGATCTCGGTCGTACACCATCGTCCGCGGATCGTATTTGACCACAACGACTTCATTATGGGTTCGCACCAGGATTTCTCGCCGCGAGTCATCAACTCGCTGGACGGTACCGTTGATTTCCTCTGAAGTTGGGTTTCGGTTCCGATCGGTTCGGCCGATGTTTGCGTCTGGAGTCCCGCCGCGTTCACGTTGATCGATATCCGCTCGCGGCAGGAGCGCCACGCTTTCACAGCCGAAACTACCTAAGGCGACCGACAAAACCATCATCTGAATCGCACGCCTGGTCTCTATCATCTTAAATTACCTCCGGCGTAAGTTCCGTCGATGACGATCGCAAGCAGGGTGCCACTTAGACTATTCGGAACGGCTGAAATCGTCGCGACTAGCTTAGCTACGCTCGCGCTGACTTTTTCGGGCTGGAAGAAATGCGCTGACAAGCTGTGGGCGGAATTCCCCCAAAGTCAAACCTTTTTCAAAACGCGAGAGAAACGCAGAGCGCTACTGGAAATCATAGTGCAACGTGCGGCGGAACAATTTGCTAGTCGAGTAAATGAGTTAGCGATGCGGCTGCGTCACCGGCCAAGGTCAGCGGCACATCGGTTGCGTTTAGCGTCGTTCAGATATGGCTTGAAGTGCAGCGCCATCAACGCATGTAGCCAAAGGAGGAGAGCTTATGCTTAACTGGTCGATAACATTTTTGATCATCGGACTCATCGCGGGTGTGCTCGGT
>JBIOXP010000460.1:0-5027 GCA_044869705.1 Binatia bacterium
TTGGTCGCCAGTCGGGCGCCCTCCGCCAATGCGGCAAACTTCAGCCAAGCCACGCTCGGATGGGTGTCGTTGAACCTGAGGGCGGAGGCGGCAAAGCCGCAGTCGGCGCCGGCGATGACGTTTTCGCGCCCGACTAATTTTGCAAAGCGCACGATCCGTTCAGCGACCAATTCCGGGTGTTCGACTAAATTTGTCGTGTGGCTGATCACACCGGGTATGAGGATTTTTCCGGCCGGCAGCTTGACCCGCTCAAAGACATGGTATTCATGTTCGTGCCGCGGGTTGGCCGCTTCGAACGAGTAGGCGCCGGCGTTGATTTTCAAAATGATGTCGACGATGTCTTGCAAATTCATTTCGTGAATGCGCGGACCGACATCGATCGAGTAGCAGGTGTGAAAGCGCACCTTCTCGGGCGCGATGCCGCGAAGCGAATAATTAATCGCTTCGACGCGTTTTTCCGCCCATTTCCGGCAATCTTCCACATTTAACTCCGGGTGCATCATGTAATAAGTGACCAGGCGCGGATCGTCGATCTGCAAAATAAAGCCGGCGTCGACAATTGCCTGGTATTCTTCGCGCAGTGCGTCCGAGACCGCCTCTTCGTATTCCTCGAGGGTGCG
The DNA here is from genome assembly GCA_044869705.1 of Binatia bacterium. Classification (GTDB taxonomy): domain Bacteria; phylum Desulfobacterota; class Binatia; order UBA9968; family UBA9968; genus DP-20. Next base: position 621 of record JBIOXP010000460.1, read on the forward strand.
GTAGTATTCATTCGCGAACGTAGACGCGACGTAGGAAGAAGCGATCGCCGGCACAAACACGTCCTCGTGGGTAAGCCCGGCGATCGCCGCTTTTAAGTTCGTAATGTCCGTCTGGACCGCTGCGTCGCCCTTGTAGCTGACCGGGCCGGTGCAGATATCGGCGTCACGTCGTGCGCGACCGCTGCGTCGGCCGAACGGCGCGGCAATCCGCTCGGACCACGCGTAGTAGTCGGGAAATGCGAGATACTCCCTACCTGCCGAGCGCGGCCTCATCTCCTGGCCCGGAGCAGGCGTCTTGCGCTCGAAGCCGTTGAATCGTTCGATAACGTACGTGAAGAAGCCCGATTTGCCCTGCTCGCCGTCAGTGACGATATCGACGCCGGCTTCGATCTGCTTCCCGACGACGAAGGCGACCGCCTCCCGCACGCGCCGCGCCAGCTCTTCGCGATCGTAGGGCTCACCCTGTTCCTTGAGTCGAAGAAGCGGCAACAGCGCGTCAGTCCGGGCCAGACTTCCCACATGGGTCGTGAGAATTCTTTGCGTGCTGTGGTTCATGTTATTTCTCTTTTCTACCTTGGCCGACGGTCAAACCGCGCGGCCGCTGGTTCGCGCTGGAACTTAGCCGCATCGCTATAGCCTGTCAACTTGCAATAACGACTGCTTGTAAAAACATTGGCGCATGGCTGAACTATAATTCAGCATGATCTTATGAGCTATATTGATTTATAGTTCATCTATGGTTACCCTGACATCAGAGCGGTCAAAAGGAGGTAATCGTGTTTACGGACAAAGTTGGTATAAGAGACTTTTCCAAGATGGATCCTGAATATCAGGAGTTGCTGAAACGCCTCCTGGCCATTCAGGCGGACTGTGAAATCGGCGGGCCGCACCTCTACGTAAAAGAGATCATGCCGGCTGCCCCGACCAAGGCGGACCAGCTCATGGTCGCCAAGACGGCGGCGGAAGAATTGGATCATTACCGGAAAATCGCGCGATTGGCCGGCGCTGTCGGCGAGGACGTCTCCTACGTTCTCAGCTGGCCCAACCAGAAACGCTACGTCGAAGCATTCCGCGGCCAGATCACGACCTGGGAGGATTTCGCGATTTTCGGATTTCTGATCGACCGGGTCGGACGTTATCAGCTGGAAGAGTTCATGGACTGCAGCTATCAGCCGTTGGCTGAGATACTGCCGGTTGTTCTCAAGGAAGAGATCGGCCACGTCGGTTATGGCGGCAGCAAGGCGGCCGAGCTGATGACCAAGGGCGACGAGAGCAGAGAACGGTTGCAGGACGCCCTCAATTACTGGTACGTGAAGGCGCTGGACATGTTCGGGCGCGCCGAATCGAAGCGGTCGGAACGATACCGCTTCTGGGGACTCAAGCGTCGCAGCAACGAACAAGCGCGCCAGCAATACATCGCCGAGGTCAATCCCTTGATCGTCAAGCTCGGGTTGCAAGTGCCCGAGGTTCATCAGGAGGATCGCCTGTACCACTGATTGGTTAATGCCGAAGCTGAGGCTTGATGACCGGGATCCGAAGGCGCTCAGTCGCGCTTACTTGGCAAACTTCGGAGAAAGAGTCCGGACGCTGCGCGAGAGGCAGGGCGTAACGCTGAAGCAGCTCGCGCAGATCTCCGGGCTTAGCGACCGCTACATCATCCAAGTCGAGCAAGGCGCCGCAAACCCTTCCCTCGAGAGCGTCTTGCGCCTCGCGCTTGCGCTGCAAACTTCCGTAACTCAGCTTCTGCCTGAAGCCGTAAAAACCGCGAGCGCTGAACCTAGCGCTGCGACACGAAAAATCCTACAGCTCCTTGAAGGCGGCTCGCGCGAGCAGATCGCGCGGATCGCCGAGGCCGTTTCGGCTTTTCTGGGGCCTACGAAACGACGACATATCGCCCTCGTGGGGATGCGTGGAGCGGGCAAGACCACGGTCGGCGAGCTTCTGGCCCGACACATGACGGCTCCCTTTTATGAGCTCGACCGGTTGATCGAGAACGACGCCGGTCTCTCCCTGGCGGAAATTTTCGATCTCGAAGGCGAAGAGTATTATCGCGCGCTGGAAGAGAAGACGCTCGAGAAAGTCTTGAAGCGAAAACCCGGCATCATAGCCGCCGGGGGCGGTCTGGTGATGAACCCGACTGCGCTTTTTATGCTCAAGCTCAACGCATCGATCGTATGGCTGCAGGCCGCTCCGGAAGCGCTCCTCGCTCGCGTGCGCAGCAGCAAGGATCAGTCACGCTTAGGCGCTTATCCTCAAGCCAGCAAACAATTGAAGGCCATTCTGGATCGACGGACTCCCTATTATGCGCAGGCGGACCTTGTCATCGATACGACGCGCAAATCGCCTGAAGCGATCGTCGATGCCATCGTGCACGCCTTGACCCAGCAGTCCAGGCAAAAGCACAACTCGAGCCGTGTCACCGTAAGTCGCTGAAGTCGTACAACTCCGTCACCTTGCGACCAAAACCCGGTTATTGCGACAAGGCCGCTACGGAAGATATATAGTCGGGGCACAAACAAGGGAGAGCAATGAGCATGGCCAAAATGTTTAAGGAAGCCGGCGAGAAACTCTTTTTTGCTATTTTGTCCGGCGTCGTCGCGATCGCCTTCGCGGTTACGGGCTCGGCTCAGGAGAGAATTCGTCTGAGCTACTCGGCGCTCAGTCCCAGCACTGCCTTTCTCTGGATCCCGAAGGAAAAAGGGTTCTTTAAGAAACACGGGCTGGAAGTCGAAATCCTGCTCATCGAGAGCGGCACCCTTACTTCACAAGCGCTGGCGTCAGGCGAAATCGGCATCGCCGACAACGCGGGCGCCCCGGCGATCATTTCCAACGCGTCCGGTTCCGGCGAAACGATCATCATGGGATTGGTCAATGCGCTGGCTTACAACATCGTCGCGACGAAGCAGGTCAAAGATTTTGCCGATCTCAAGAACCGGCGGATCGGAGTGAGCCGGATCGGCAGTTCGTCGCACGCTGCTGTCGCCATCGCGCTCGATCACTTCAAGCTCGACGCGACGCGCGACAACATCACCTATGTGCAGAGCGGCACGATGACGACACGCATCGCCGGCATGCGCGTCGGCTCGATCGATGCGACGGTGGTCGATCCGGGGTTTGTGCCCTTTCTCGTGAGCGAAGGATTCAAGGATCTTGGCTATCTCGGCAAATTTGGGATCCCCTACCAGCACGAGTCGCTGGACAGCAGCAAAGCGTTTCTGGCGAAAAACCGGGCCACTGCTTTGAACGCGGTCAAGGGGATTATCGAGGGCATTGCCTTTATCGCCCAGGAGAAAAATGCCCCGGAGGTGAAGCGGGTTCTGGCGAAATATTTGAAGTTCGACGAGCAGGCGAAAATCGACGATGCTTATACCTCGCTTCGGGGTTATGCTGTCGCCATTCGCAAACCGTACCCGACCGACCAAGGGGTCGAGAGCCTGATTAAATTTCTGGCGAAATTCAATCCCAAGGTTGCGAATATGACCGTGAAAGATGTCGTCGATTCGAGTTTAGTGGCCGAGCTCGACAAGAGCGGTTTTATCGATTCGGTTTACAAGGAAATGGCTCGAGCAAAATGACCGCGAAATCCGTAACCACGTCCGATCGCAAGAAAATGATCGGTTAAACGTGCTTGCATGAGCTACCCTATAAGTTAAGCCGCTCGGCATCCGCGTCCTCCCGCAGTCGTCAATTAGAGACCCAAGCAAATTGCAGCCCGACACGCCTCGCTTCGCCGGCAAAATTGAAAGAACCGATCCGAGACTTGATCGGCTGACGACCGTCTTTCGCTATGCTTCTTTACTCCGCAACCTGTAATCGCGCTGCTGCCTCAGCTGCCGCCGCCGGAATTGAAATCGATAGTAGCCGGCGCCACCGTCCGCGTGACTGTGACTTTCGCTTTGCCGTTGTTGTTCTTGTAGAACGTGTGATGATCTCGGCTGTCCCAAAACAAAATGGCATCGTTAACGTAAACGTAGAGCTCTCCCGTCGAGTCGGGTGTGATGTCGGCGATCAGCACGTCGTTGCGCCGGATTCCTTCATTTACTTCACAGGCCATTTCCTCGAGTCTCGCGGACACCGGCGCCGGGCTTTCAATGTCACCCGGCGAGGCCGCCTGCGTGATTTCTTTGCAGGCTGAGAAGTCCACCTTCGCAAGCGGTGCAGCCGGGCTAAGCGGGTATTCGTAGTTGCCGATGTTGCCGACGCGCGCGATCGGCTGGAAGTAGTTCTCCCGCCACCAGTGCTTGAGCGTGATCGCGACGAGGTGAGCTCCGCTATAAGCGCCAACGCCGGCAACGTCGGCCGGTATGCCTTTGTCGAACCAGGCATACTCAGGCTTTTTCTCGAATCTCCCGGGCGCCGTCTCGGCCACTCCCGGCTCGATGCGGATGCGGTATTGCCGTCCTGCGA
>JBIOXP010000461.1:0-5663 GCA_044869705.1 Binatia bacterium
CCGAGATCTGTTCGAGGTTCTTTTTGCGGACGATTTCCTGCGGCGACAAGCCCGAGCCGAGCATTGTCTGAAATACCGTCTTGCCGATCTTGCCGCTAATCTTGTCTTTCTCGATCAGCTCGACTAATTGCGCAAGGTGCTCTGGTCGCACGGGCCAATTCGTAATGTATAACTGCTCGTCGAGCTGACGCTCGTTCATCACGCGAAAAAGATCGCCGATAATCCAGTGGCCGAGCGCTTTTGGCTTGGCATGAACCGCGACGGCCGTTTCAAAATAGTCGGCGACATCCCTTCGACTGCTCAGGAGCTCGGCATCGTACGACGGGAGAGCGTAATCCTCGATGAATCGGGCTTTACGAACATGCGGTAACTCGGGCAAGCCGGCGCGAATTGCATCAATCCAATCGCGTTTGGTGACGATCGGCAGCAAATCCGGATCGGGAAAATAGCGATAATCATGAGCCGACTCCTTCGATCGCATGGACCGGGTTTCTTCCCGATGCTCATCCCAGAGTCGGGTTTCCTGAAGGAGCTTAGCGCCTTCTGAAACTGTCTCGCGCTGCCGTTCGATCTCAAACTCGATGGATTTCTCCACAGCCTTGAACGAGTTGAGATTCTTGATTTCGACCTTGATACCGAGCGCTTCACTTCCTTGCGGCCGGACCGAAACATTGGCATCGCACCGAAAGCTCCCTTGCTCCATGTTGCCATTACAGATACCGAGATATTGCAAAAGCTGTCTGAGGGTTCTGAGGTAGGCACCCGCTTCCTGTGGGGTTCGCATATCAGGTTCGCTGACGATCTCTAGAAGTGGCACGCCGGCGCGATTCAAGTCGACCAAGCTGGCCGTTCCGTGCGCATCATGAATGTTCTTGCCGGCATCTTCTTCGATGTGAATGCGTGTCAAGCGAACTCGTTTTAGAGATCCATCGATTTCGAAATCGATATAACCACCAGTGCATATGGGCACTTCGTACTGACTAATTTGATAACCCTTCGGCAAGTCGGGATAGAAATAGTTCTTGCGAGCAAGAATGCTCGAAGCCGCGATTGTGCAGTGGGTGGCAAGGCCTGCTTTGATCGCAAATTCCACGACTTGTTTGTTGAGAACCGGCAAAACTCCCGGGAACCCGGCGCATACCGGGCAGGTGTTCTGATTCGGTTCACGGCCGAATTGGCTCGAACAGCCACAGAAAATTTTCGACTGCGTGAGCAGTTGAGCGTGGACCTCGAGTCCAATGATCGACTCGTAATTCATAACGTGAGGGGGCCGAGGATGGAGAAGCGAAAACAATGCATCCGAGATTCCATGGTCAATCCTACAGTTTTGGTTTTACCCTGTGCCATGGGACCGACTGCTCGTAAGCATGGGCGACGCGGAGGATGGTCGCTTCATCGAAGTGTTTGCCAATCAACTGCATGCCGATAGGCATGCCATCCCTGTCGAACCCGCAAGGGAGCGACAGGGCCGGTAAACCAGCCAAGTTGATCGAGATGGTGCAAACATCTGACAAATACATTTGTAAGGGATCTTGAATTTTCTCACCCAGTCTAAACGCGGTAGTCGGCGCCGTGGGAGTAGCGATCACGTCGCAGCGCTTGAACGCAGCTTCGAAGTCTTGCTTGATCAGGCGACGGACCTTCTGGGCCTTTAAATAGTAAGCATCATAGTAACCCGCGGACAAAACATATGTGCCAAGCATGATGCGCCGTTTTACTTCTGCGCCAAAACCTTCCGCACGGCTGAGCGTGTAAGTATTCAGTAAATCTCTGGCGTTCGCGCGGTACCCGTAGCGCATTCCGTCATACCGAGCCAAATTCGAGCTGGCTTCGGCCGTCGCAACGATATAGTAAACCGCAACAGCGTACTCGGTGTACGGCAATGAGATGTCTTCGATCACCGCGCCTTGTTTTTCCAACTCACCGATCGCTTTCCGCACGGCATCCCCAACTTCCACTGCGACGCCAGAAGCAAAATACTCTTTCGGAATACCGATGCGAACTTGTTTAATATCGCCGGCGAGCATCTCCGAATAGGCCGGCACAGTCGAATTCATCGAGGTCGAATCTGCCGGGTCATGACCAGCGATTACTTCCAGCAATAAGGCGCTGTCGCGCACATCCTTAGCGAGTGGACCGACTTGATCCATCGAAGAGGCGAATGCGACGATCCCGTAACGGCTGACTCGGCCATAGCTGGGCTTGAGACCGACGACGCCACAGCACGCCGCCGGCTGCCGAATGGAGCCGCCGGTGTCGGTGCCCAGAGCTGCAGTGCACTCGTCCGCGGCTACCGCTGCCGCGGAACCACCCGAGGAGCCGCCAGGAATACGTTCAAGGTTCCACGGATTATGGGTCGGAAAAAAAGCTGAGTTCTCGGCTGAAGACCCCATGGCGAACTCATCCAAGTTGGTCTTACCGATGATTACCGCTCCGGCGGAACGTATTTTGCCAATGACGGTCGCATCGTAAGGCGGAATGAAATCACCGAGAATTTTCGACGCGCAGGTCGTGCGCAAACCTTTGGTCAGAACATTATCTTTGATCGCGAGCGGGATGCCCAACAAGGGCCCGGCGTGATTTTGTTTGAGCATTTCATCCGCGCGCGCCGCGTCTTCGAGCGCTTTATCATGAGCGAGGGTCAAATAAGCGCCAACTCGGGCATCGGTTTCGGCGATTCTCTCATGGACCGCCCTGGTTAATTCCACCGCGGTGAATTCGCCCTTTCGCAATTTTTCGGCGGCGTCGTGAAGTGTCAGTTGGACGAGACTCATTCAATAATTTTGGGTACTTTGAAAAATGTACCATCTCGGTCTGGCGCGTTAGCCAAAAGAGACTCGGGATCCGAATGATTGGTGACTCGGTCGTTACGGAGCGGGTTGAGTCCCGTGATCGCGTGCTTGAAGGGCTCGACATGGTCGGTATTGAGCTCGTTCAGTTTGTCCATGTACCCGAGGATTGCCTCCAGTTCCCTGGCCAATACTAGTTCTTCTTCAGGAGTCAGCCGAAGCCTTGCGAGCAGAGCGAGTTGCCGAAGTTGTTCCGTGCTCAGTTTCATGGCCATTTTTTTAACACAGGCGGTGTGGCAAAGCCACTCTGGAACTAGCGTAACCACTGAATTTTATTTGCAGTCAGGAGAGGTTTTCGTTAAACATGGGATCGTGAGTGAGCAGATGTCGTTGGCGGTGGAAGTCGATCAGAGCGTTGGTTTTCTCGGGTTCGAAGAAAAAGGCTATATACAGGGTTTCAAGCGGATCGCTGGCATCGATGAAGTGGGCCGTGGGCCGCTCGCCGGACCGGTTGTTGCTGCTGTAGTGATTTTGCGGCCTGAGTATTCAAATCCTGAGATCAAAGATTCAAAAATGCTTTCGGTAAAGCAGCGGGAAATCTTGGCGCCATTGATCCAAGAGAACGCTGCCGATTGCGCCATCGGCATTGTCGGAGTCGATGAGATCGATCGAATTAATATCCACCAGGCAAGCCTATTAGCGATGGTCAACGCGATTGCCGGCCTGGCTCTCGCTCCAGATTACATGCTGATTGATGGTAATCAGTCCATTCCCGCCCATTTGTTTCGGATGGCTAAGTTTTCTCCCGGAATCAAGATCTACCAAAAGACCATCATCAAAGGCGACCGGCTGTGTCTGTCCATCGCCGCCGCGTCAGTTCTTGCGAAAGTTGCTCGGGACGCCATCATGGTCGAATACGATACGGTGTATCCACAGTACGGATTTGCGCAACACAAAGGTTATAGTTGCGAGGAACATCTCGATGCGTTGCGCCGTTACGGGCCATCGCCAATCCACCGCCAGAGCTTCAAACCGGTACGCGAAGCCTCACCTCAGCAAAAAGACTACGGCCCACTCTTTGAAGCATGAGCTTGAACAATACCAAACAGGTTTTGGGAAAAGAGGGCGAGCGCATTGCAGAGGCGTATCTCAGAAAAAAAGGTTACAAGATTGTCGAGCGTAATTTTCGTTGCGCGCTTGGCGAGCTTGACCTGATCGTCCTCGACCGGCGCGTGCTGGTATTCGTCGAGGTCAAGACTCGCACCGGCGACGGCTTCGGCACTCCTTTCGAAGCCGTCGAGTTCAGAAAGCAACAAAAGATGATTCAGGCGGCGCAGTATTTCATTGCCCAGAAGGGACTGCAGCAACGCGACTCGAGGTTCGATGTCGTCGGGATCTCATGGCTCGGACGCGAGCCCAGGGTGGAGCACATCGAAAACGCGTTCGAATTGTCGTGGAAATAAAGAGATGCTCGATCTCAAATTGCTGCGCGAAAATCTCGATAACGTGAAGGCGCGGATGGCGACTCGGGGCATCGCCGTCGACTGGGAGGAGTTTGTCTCGTTAGATCGAGAACGACGAGAAGCAGTAGCCATTATCGAGCGGCTAAAGGAAAAAAAGAATCGGCTTTCCGGCGAAATCGGCAAGCTCAAAAAAGCCGGCGCCGATGCGACGGTTTTGATGCGTGAAGTGGAGCAAGTGAGCGAAGCGATCCATAGCAGTGAGGCCCCGTTAGCGGATGTCGAGACGAGATTTGATCAGTTCATGTTAACATTGCCGAACTTACCCCATCCCAGCGTCAACGTGGGAAAGGACGAACGCGACAATCGTGAAGTACGGCGCTGGGGCGAGCCGCCAAAATTCGGATTTGCGCCGAAAAATCATTGGGATGTCGGCGAAGAATTGGGCATTCTAGACTTTGCGCGAGCGGCCAAGATCGCCGGTGCGCGGTTTGCCGTGTACCGGGGCGCCGGCGCGAAACTGGAGCGAGCCCTGATCAATTTCATGTTGGACTTGCACACCGAGCAGAACGGATACAACGAAATTCTGCCCCCTGCTCTGGTGAATCGCGCGGCATTGGTGGGCACGGGACAGTTGCCCAAGTTCGAGGAGGATTTATTCCGTGTCATTCCGGGCGATTACTTTCTCATTCCGACGGCGGAAGTGCCGCTCACGAACTTGCATCGCGAGGAAATGCTCGAGCGCGATGAATTGCCGGTCAAATATGTTGCTTACACGCCGTGCTTTCGGAGCGAGGCAGGTTCTTACGGCAAGGATGTGCGGGGCCTGATACGGCAGCATCAGTTCAACAAGGTCGAGATGGTGAAGCTCACTGAGCCGGACAATTCTTACGATGAGCTCGAAGCGATGGTTCAGAATGCAGAGGCGGTTCTCAAACAACTCGACTTGCCCTATCGGGTGGTCGAGCTCTGCACTGGCGACTTGGGTTTCGGCGCGGCGAAAACCTATGACCTCGAGGTGTGGTTACCGGGGCAAAATACGTTTCGCGAGATCAGCTCGTGCTCGAACTGCGAAGAATTCCAGGCCCGGCGCGCGAACATTCGCTACCGTAAGGAGAAAAAAGGCCGGCCACTATTCGTTCATACGCTCAACGGGTCCGGCCTTGCTGTCGGTCGTACCCTGGTTGCGGTGCTGGAAAATTACCAGCAGGAAGACGGCAGCGTCATCATTCCCAAGGCGTTGCGCGATTACATGGGCGGCCTGGATCGGATTCGTTAGACCGATATCGCTCGCGGTTGGGGCCGATTTTATTGTGGCGACCGAGTCCGGGGCGGCCGACTTGCACCACTCACCTCGTTTGATTGCGGAGTTCACGCTCGCCCTGCTCCTAGGGGCTCGATGCCTCTGAAGGCG
>JBIOXP010000462.1:0-5135 GCA_044869705.1 Binatia bacterium
CGCCGCCGGTCGAACGCCGCGTGGCGATCGCATCGGCTTCGTCAAAAAACAGCACGGCATTTTGTTCGCTCGCGGCGTTCGACCGGCGGCGGCTCTGCTCCGGATCGGGAACGAAACCTGACCGTGAACGTGCTTTTGAGAGAGCTGGAGACCTTCAATGGTATTGTGATTTTCGCAACCAATCTCGCGGCAAACTTTGATCGCGGTTTCGAGCGGCGCATCCGGACGCATGTGCTGTTTGAAATTCCCGGCGTCGAAGAACGTGCGCGTATTTGGCGCTTGCAGATCCATCCCACTAAAACACCGCTAGGACCAGATGTCGATTTCAACCAACTTGCCGAGCGCTACATCGCGACCGGCGGCGATATCAAGAACGGCGTCATTAAGGCTGCCGCTGCAGCTGCCGCGGAGATTGGGCCCGATGTCGGCAAACAGATCGGCCAACAACACTTCGAATCAGCTATTCAAGACGTACTTGCTGCAAAGACGGTTATGCGGCAGTCGCTATTTGATGAAGTGAACGGCAGTACTCCGGACTCGCTGAGTTTCCTGACGCAGCGGGATAGTCGCTGGCCGATAGCGATTCTACTTGCGATCGGCTTGTCCAGTGCGGCGTTCATTGCCGCCATAGCCGCAATCGCATTGGCGCTCTCGCGGTAACCGGATTTAGTGTCAAGGCCCTTGAAAATCTTTGTGAAACGCAGTACTTGATTTCAGCGCCGTTTGAGATTAACTAAGTGCCATGAATCTACTCGATCTTAGTCCAAATCAGCTTAAACGCGCCGCTGCGATCAAAGAACAAATCGATCGGCTCAACGCGGAGCTGCGCGGAATTCTGGGCTCTCCAAACAACTCACGCCCGGCGCAGGGAAAAACTCGCATGATGAGCGCTGCTGCAAAAAGGAAGATTGCCGCGGCTCAAAAAGCGCGCTGGGCAAATTTTCGACGGGGTAAGCCGACCAAAGCTTCCTCGGGCAAAGCGACCAAGAATGCAAAGAGTCCGGCAACACGCGCCAAATTGTCGGCGAAAATGAAAGCGTATTGGGCGGCGAAACGAGCCGGCAAAGGAGCGACCGGCAAAAATCAGACGAAGGCTAAGGCTTAGCGCAACCTTTCGTGATCGTCCTTATCTGACCTTCTTGTACAACCCGTCGGTAAACCCGCTCTGATCGAGCTCTCGCACAAACGTTGAATCAACGAAATCCTCCGGCTTGCCAGGCTTTCCCTTTGCCTCGGTGGCGAGGATCGTCTTGATCCCTTCCAGAGACGGGTATTGTTTTTTCGGCAAAACCGATTCGCTGAGCAGATTTTCCCAGGTCTTTTCCAATACGTCGCGATCGACGGCCCGGCCAATGAAACGCGCGAATGCCCGCACCGAAGCCTCTTTGTCCGTGTAAATACGGTGCACCGCTTCCACCTGCGACTTGACGTAGCGGCGCACAATGTCGGGATGCTCGCGAATGTATTTTCGGGTCGTGGCAACAGCGGTGTGCTGATAGACGAGGCCCAGCTTCGGCAAGTCAGCGAGCATGTTCATGCCTCGTTTTTGAGCGATAATGCTAGCGGGCGGATTGACGACGGTTGCCTGCACGCGTCCAGAAAGAGCAGCGTCAACGCGCGCCGTCGTGCTTCCGATCTGCACGATCGTCACATCCTTCCCAGGTGTTAGGCCGATCTTTTGCAACGCATAGCGCGCAATGAAGTCGGATGAGGAGCCAAACCGGCTGATCGCGACCGAGCCACCCTTGAGTTGCTCGGGGGTTTTTATATCGGGACGGGCCAAAAGATAATAATTGAGCGAGGTCACTCCGCCAGCGATCAAAACGGCATCGGAACCGGCCAGTACGGAGTTGACTACCGCGGCGCCGGCGAGCTGTGTAATCGGCGTATCGGCCGAAACCAGCGCCATCACAGCGGTGGTGCCACCCGTGAAAAACACCAATTGCACGTCGAGTCCGTTCTTTTCAAAGATGCCGGCGTCTTTAGCGATCCACGCCGGCAGCGCATCGCCGCTGATCGCGCTATAGCCGACGCCGATTCGTGCCAGTTGCGCCTGAGCCGGCTGACCGCCAAGTCCGAGGAGTACGGCGAGGCAAAGCAGAAGCGCGAATCGCTTGTTGATTATCATGTGTTATCCTTTCTATAGAGAGGTAATCGGAGCGTAGCCAATCGGATCTGTTGCTTTATTGGGCTCCTCTGGCTAAAAAATAGATCGCCCGCCCAATAAGGTACCCTATATTAAGGAGTGGTCAATGGCGCAAAAGTACGCAGATAGTTTCGCCACGCGGAAAGCTCTCAAAGTCGGGAGCGAAAGCTACGATATTTTTAGCTTGCCGCGGTTGGAGCAGGCGGGCTTCAAAAACATTTCCCGTCTGCCGATTTCTCTGAAAGTCCTTCTCGAAAACCTGCTGCGGCAAGAAGACAATCATCACGTCAACAGAGCGGATATCCAAGCTTTGGCAAACTGGAACCCACAAGCCAAGCCGGACAAAGAAATCGCCTTTATGCCGGCGCGGGTGCTGATGCAGGATTTGACCGGCGTCCCGGCGGTAGTCGACCTGGCTGCGATGCGCGAGGCGATGAAACGGCTTGGCGGTGATCCCAAAAAAATAAATCCGCTGGCGCCGGTGGATTTAGTCATCGACCACTCCGTTCAAGTTGATTATTTCGGCTCACCGGATGCTTTCCATAAAAATTCCGAGCTCGAATTCGAACGCAACGTAGAGCGCTACGCGTTTCTGCGCTGGGGCCAAGGCGCGTTCGATAATTTTCGGCTGATCCCGCCGGACACCGGCATCTGCCACCAAGTGAATCTCGAATACCTCGCGCCAGTGGTTTTCCGCGCCAAAAAAGACGGGGCTCATTTCGCCTATCCCGACACGGTGGTGGGAACCGATTCGCACACACCGATGATCAACGGTTTGGGTGTGGTCGGATGGGGTGTTGGCGGCATCGAAGCAGAAGCGGCACTCTTGGGTCAGCCGATCATCATGCTCATTCCCGAGGTCATCGGGTTTAAGTTGTACGGCAAGCTTCCCGCCGGTGCCACTGCAACGGACCTAGTTCTCACGGTTGTTCAGATGCTGCGCAAAAAGGGCGTGGTTGAAAAATTCGTTGAGTTTTACGGTACCGGACTATCGAGCCTTTCGCTGGCAGATCGCGCGACCATCGGTAACATGGGACCGGAATATGGCGCGACCATCGGCTACTTCCCGATCGATGACGAAACACTGAGGTATCTGGATCTTACCGGGCGCGATCCCGATCTGATCCAGTTGGTGGAGAGCTACGCCAAGGAGCAGGGGATGTTCCGCACGGATCAGTCTCCGGAGCCGATGTTCAGCGATCATCTCGAGCTCGATCTCTCGACTGTGGTGCCCAGCATATCCGGGCCGCGCCGGCCGCAGGATCGAATCGCGCTCACCGAGAGCAAGAGCGCTTTCAAGGAGGCGCTGCCTACTTTGATGAGAAGCGGGACTGCGGAAAAAACCGTTCCCGTGCAGATGAACGGCGACAAATTCGAGCTGAAACATGGTTCGGTGGTCATTTCTGCGATCACGAGCTGTACCAATACCTCGAACCCTTCGGTCTTGATCGGCGCGGGCTTGCTAGCCAAAAAAGCCGCTGAGAAAGGACTCAAGCCGAAAGCCTGGGTGAAAACCAGCCTCGCTCCGGGGTCGCGGGTCGTGACGGAATATCTGAAGGACAGTGGTTTGTTGGCCTCTCTGGAAAATATGGGTTTTCACCTGGTCGGCTATGGTTGCACCACCTGTATCGGCAATAGCGGGCCACTCCCGGAGCCGATCGCCAATGGGATTCAAGCCGGCGATCTCGTTGCCGTCGCGGTGCTGTCCGGCAACCGGAATTTCGAAGGTCGAATCCATGCGAATGTGCGCGCCAATTATCTTGCTTCACCGCCGCTGGTCGTGGCCTATGCATTGGCAGGCAGCATGGACGTCGATCTTTACCAAGATCCGCTCGGCCGCGACTCTCAGGGCAATCCGGTTTATTTGAAGGATATCTGGCCTTCGCCGCAAGAGATCAATGAGACGATGCGCAAGTCCGTGCGCTCGGAGATGTTCAAAAGAGAATACAGCCACGCCACGGAAGGCGACGAGCGCTGGAACAAGATGCCGGTCCCTAAGGGCGAGCTCTTCCAGTGGGATATGCAATCGACTTATGTTCGGGAGGCGCCCTATTTTGAGGGCATGAGTAAAACTCCGGGCGAGCCCAAGCCGATTCATGGAGCGCGCGTGCTCGCGCTGCTCGGCGATTCGGTTACGACGGATCATATCTCGCCGGCAGGATCCATCGAAAAGAACGGACCGGCGGCACGTTATCTTACGAACAACGACGTCCTGCCCAAGGATTACAATCAATACGGCGCGCGACGCGGCAACCATGAAGTCATGATGCGGGGCACGTTTGCGAATATCCGCTTGAAAAACTTCCTTGCGCCCGGGACAGAGGGTGGTGTCACGGTGCACCTCCCCGACAAGAAGCAGATGTCGATCTACGATGCCGCGATGCAGTATCAAAAAGAGGGCGTACCCCTCATCGTCATCGCCGGCAAGGAATATGGCACGGGATCATCGCGCGATTGGGCGGCAAAAGGCCCGAGGCTTCTTGGCATCAAAGCAGCGATCGCGGAAAGTTTCGAGCGTATTCATCGCAGCAATCTGATCGGCATGGGAATCGTGCCGCTGGTTTTCATGCCGGGCGAAAGTCTCAAGACCCATAATCTGACCGGCTTCGAAAGGTTTGATATCTTGGGTATTGATCCGGGGCTGAAGCTGCATCAGGAATTGACGGTCAAAGCCACCGCAGATGACGGCAAGATGACCGAGTTCAAGGTAATCTGCCGGATCGATACGCCGGCGGAAATGGATTATTACCGCCACGGCGGCATTCTAGAATACGTGCTGCGGCAGTTGCTGCAGAATTAGTGGCGCGTCGAGAGTCTCGGATCTCGCTTCGGATCGAACATTAGACGCGAAACTGGATTGATGACACGACGCGAAGCGCTGGCGACACTCGGCAAGAGCTCGCTGGCGCTTTTTTTTGCTCAAATGAGCGTTCATCGTCAAGCGCTGGCTGCTCGAGAAGGAGACGGTATGGCGACACCGGAGTTTATT
>JBIOXP010000463.1:0-13987 GCA_044869705.1 Binatia bacterium
AATTTTCCCATTACCGTCGAGGAAGTGATCTCGATGGGTTTTTTCGTGAAGAACCGCTGGTTCGGCGGTATCGGCGAAAAAGAAAAACGAAAACTCGAAAATATTATGGCGCGGCTGAATCTGGCAGGCCTCGGCAAACGCCACATCCGTGAGTTATCCGGGGGGCAGCAGCAGGCGGTTTTCATCGGCCGCGCACTGCTCGGCGACCCAGAGCTTATCCTGCTCGACGAGCCGGCTTCCGGTCTAGACATTCGCTCGCGCGACGATGTGATTCACTTTCTCCATGAGATCAATCATCAGGGCGTCGCGGTTGTGTTGACGGCGCACGATTTGAATTGGGTGGCGGCGCACCTGCCCTGGGCGGTTTGCCTCAATCACCGCCTGGTCGCCGAAGGAAGGCCCAACCAAATTTTTAACGCCGAAGTGCTGCGCGAAGCCTATAGCGGTGAGCTTGTCGTGTTCCACCACGACGGCATGGTGATGATCGGCGAGCGCCCGCACGCTCCGCATACGTAACTCACATACCGTTCAAGCCGTTCCAATCGTTCAAGTCGTTCAAAACGTCTGGAACAGAAAGCTGAATTGAATCTCTTCGCGGTTTTTGTCTTATTAACGGTTTGCACGGCTTGAACTTTTGAACGATTTGAACCTTCATGTCGATATTGCTCCCATTCGAATACGAGTTTTTCCGCAACGGTTTCATCGCCGCTGTCGTTATTGGCGCGCTCTGCGGCTTCATCGGCGTCTACGTCGTCTTGCGCCGCATGAGCTACATTGGCCACGGCCTGTCCCATGCGATCTTTGGCGGCGCGGTACTAAGTTACGTCTGGAATCTCAATTTTTTTATCGGTGGCGGGCTCTGGGCTTTGCTCTCCGGGATTTTGATCCACTGGATCAGCCATCGCCGTTGGGTCGGCGCCGATGCGGCCATCGGCGTGGTGACGACATCGAGTTTTGCGCTCGGCGTCGCGATTATCTCCACGCACCGGAGTTTCACGCGCAACATCGAAGCCGCGCTCTTTGGCAATATCCTCGGCATCACCGAGCGCGATGTCTGGATCGTCGTTTTGGTATCGCTGCTCGTTACCGCCGCGCTTTTTTTGATCCGCCGGCCGCTGCTTTTCGCCACCTTCGATCCTGAAGTCGCCTCCGCTTACGGTGTTTCCACCGGCAAGATTGATCTTTTTTTTATCATGCTCCTGGCTGCGACGGTTCTCGCCTCGACGCAAATCCTCGGCGTCACTCTCGTCGCCGCCGCCATGGTCATCCCGCCGGTAATCGCGCGCTACATGACCCAGCGCTTCCAAACTTTGTTGATCGTCTCGCCGCTGATCGGCGCGGTTTGCGGCGCTGCGGGAATGTTCTTGAGTTTTTCGTTCGACATTTCTTCCGCCGCCACCATCGTCCTGACTTCGGCAGCGCTGTTCCTGCTGTTGGAAATCGGCTTGCTCGCGCGAAGCAAGAACCCACCGCCCGTGAGAGAGGTTTGATTGTCGCGGCGGTCAAGCGCTACTTTGATCAGCAAGGTTGCTCATTCACGAAAATGGCTTGGCTCCGCGCTGGCGATAGCGGCATTTTTAGCGTCAAATAGCGTGAGGAGGGTATCATGAGAATATCGAATGCACTGGGCGCTCTTGCAATTGTCCTGACTGTCATCGGGACCGTGCCCGCGGCGCAGGAAGTTCACGACCATATGGGTATGGACATGCCGACAAAGCAGACGGACAAAACGCCTGCAAAGTCGGCTCTTAAACCGGCTCAAGGCGCCAGCATAAAAATTGTTTTTCCGACACCTGGCCAAACCATAAAAGGCGACTCCGTGCCGCTCGAGTTCAAATTGACCAAAGGCAAGGTCGGCGAGCATGTGCACGCTTACGTCGACGGAGAGATGGCGGGCATGTTCAAAAGCAACAAAGGAACATTGAACGGCATTAAACCGGGCCAGCATACACTTGAGCTGCGCGTCGCGACCGGCGATCACAACACCGAGCTCAATGCGACGGATAAAGTTACTTTCATCACCAGATAGCTTGCCCTGACTTTAGCCTACTTGAATGAGAACGATTTTTTTCTGTTTTATGCTCGCGGCAGTCTCGAGCGGCAGCGCAATCGCCGGCGCACAAAACGTACAGGCCCCGCGCGATGAGCGCCTCAACGTAATCGCCAAATTTTTGCAGGCGAGTTACGCGCGTGACTATCGGAGCGCGTACAGCTACATCGCGGCCCGTGACCAGCACATATGGAGCAAAGAGTCCTACGCCCGCCGCCATGGGAGCTTAAATGGTTTCGCGCTCACGCTCACGCAAACACTGGCGGCGCGAATGGAAATCTCGACGATAACACGGCAGCTCGGAGCTGATCGGGTCCGCTATGAAATCGCTTACCGTGTTCCCACTGCCGATGAGCTCGCGCCGGCACTGCTCGACTGGGACGAGGAAAAACTGAATGCGCTTTCGAACGCCAAGCAGCAGCAACTCCTTGAAAAAATACAAAACCTCAGTAAAAAACCCGATGCGGTCAGAATGAATGCTCGGGAATCGTTGAACCTGATCAGGGAAAACGGCCGATGGAAGATTTTCTATGATTGGGCGTCGGCAAACAAAGTGAAAGTAAAATTCGCCGCATCGCGCGGCTCGGGCATTAACGTGCTCATTTCAGGCGATGAGTTCATGGTAAAAAAGTCTGAGCCCTTCGACGTAAATTTCACACTCACCAACCGCGGCCACGCTCCAGCTTCAGTGCGGCTCGTCCATCACATAGAGCCGGGTTCCGCCGAGCAGCGCCTGGAGATGATTGCCTGCGGTGCGCTGCTCCCGATCACACTCCAACCTGGTGCATCGCAGGAGATCACGATGTCGTACCTTCTAACACCCGGCATTCGATCCGGTCGCCAAATCGAGTTAGGTTACCAGATCCAACCGCAATCGGTTCCGCGTGCCATTTCGAGTGCGCGGCTAATTCAGCGAGAGCGCAACCTAACACTATTAAAATGATGCGCCGTACCCAAAAACGCAGAGCTTCGGTGTTCGTTGTCGCAATATCGATTCTGCTATTGACGAGCTCGCAGCGGCTGCCTTCTGCTGAACGTACGAGAATCCCGATCAAGATTCCGGTGCGGGTCCTACTTTCAGCCACGCCCGATTTGGACGTGCGGCTCTCCAGCAGTGAATTTGACGTTCTCCCCGGAGAGATTTTCGAAGTTTCACTAAAAATCACAAATCGCAGCAGCCGCGCGATCGTAGCACGCGTCGGCCACCTGATAGAACCGTATCACGTCGCGGATTTTCTGGACTTCGTCGAATGCGGATTTCTGCTGCCCGTGACGCTCATGCCGGGAGAGCAGGAGTACTCGGGGCGCTACGTGGTCCGTCGCGCGATTCCTGAGGCAGTTCAGCAGCTGAATATTACTTATGATTTCCGCCCGCTCAAATAAGTTCCTGGCGCAGCTGGTTGTGGCGATCGTGACGCTTGCGGTGCTTTCGAAGGGTGTCAGCGGTCATGAACCACTCGCACGAAAAGCTCAACCCTCTACGGCACTGCTTAACGTCAAGGCTGCGGATTTTGTCCTCCTGGATCAGGACGGCAAATCGTTCGATTCAGCAAAACTTCGCGGCAAAGTCGTTGTGTTGGATTTCATTTACACGACCTGCACCGACGTCTGTCCGCTGTTTACTGCAAATTTTGCGCAGATCCAGCGAACCGTCAATAATGAACGTGGCGACAATGTTTTTTTCGTCAGCATTACAACTGATCCCGAAATCGATTCGCCTAGGGTCTTGAAATCATACGCGCAGCGTTACGGCGCCGATTTTCGGAACTGGGCTTTTCTCACAGGGACGGAAGCTCAACTGAAGCCGGTATGGAGCGCGCTTGGAATCCTGGTCATCAAAAAAGGACGCGGCCTGGTCCAGCACACAAGCCTCACGACTCTGCTCGATCGCGAGGGAATTCGCAGGGTCAATTATTTCGGCGAAAAATGGCAAGCGCGAGACGTCCTGAAGGATCTTGTGTCTTTGATCAATGGAAAAACCTAACCACCGACCCTGACAAGTGGCGCACCGTAGACTTTTGTGGTTAGCTCTTGTCAAGCCATTTTGTTACCGGGGGGAACCATGCGGATGAATCGCACAATCCTGCTTGCTTCTTTGTTTTTGTTTCTCGTCGCCAATAGCGCGCGCGCGCAGGATTTCGATTCGAAGAAAATCGTGCCGTTCGTGCCCTCGCCGCAGGAAGTCGTCGAGAAGATGATCGATCTTGGCGGCGTTAAAAAAGGCGACGTCGTCTACGATCTCGGCTCCGGCGATGGCCGGATCGTTATCGCCGCGGCAAAAAAAGGCGCTAGGGCCGTCGGCTTCGAAATCGACGGCGATCTGCTCAAGCAGTCGCGAGAAAACATTCGAGCCGCCGGCGTGCAGGATTCGGCGGAGATTCGCCAGCAGGACATTTTGACCGTGGATCTGAGCCCGGCATCGGTCGTGACCATGTACCTTTTGCCGGACGTCAACATGAAACTCAGGCCGAATCTTCTCAGCCAGCTAAAGCCAGGTTCCCGCGTCGTCTCACACTCTTTCGACATGGGCGATTGGAAGCCCGATAAGGTCGAACGCGTTGACGGCCGCACCATCTATCTCTGGATCATTCCGGCAAAGGCACGGTAGATCCGGCAAGACTGTCGCCGCTTCCACTCTGAGTGCAAGAATTGCCTCGGTCCGCTAAAAATATTTTACTGCTTCTGGTCACAATCGCGGTTTTGATTCTGCCCGCCATCTATGCCATTCAAAGTACCAGCAACAGGCGTCCCGAGCAGCCCGTTCAGACACTATCGAACTATCTCCATTTTCTTTATGCTCGCGATTTTCGCCGCGCTTATCGCTTCATTGCCACCGAAGATCAACGCGTGAAGCCTCTGCACGATTACTTGCGCGAACGCCCGTCGTTTACCGGGTTTACTCAGGATGTCGCGCGCAGACTTGCTGCGCTCATCGAAATCCGCCCGTTGTCAGAGGCGCCGGAGCAAAACGTGAATCGAGTCAAAGTCAATCTCAAGCTTCCCGATGCCAACGCGCTTTCCGGCTTGTTACTGGATTGGGACGAATCGCGCCTCAACGCATTGCCCGCGGCGGAGCAAAAAAAAATTCTCGCGTCGATCGATGAAATGAACCGGCAGGGAAAATTGCCTATGCTCGAGGGCGAGGAGCAATTTACTTTACTTCGTGAGGGGTCCCAATGGCGAGTTTCTCTCGACTGGGGAGCCGGAGTAAAGGTGAGTTTTACCACGGTTCTGCCATCGGATACCGCCATCTCTGCTGAACCGCTGGCGAAACAAACCGTTGCTCGTCCTAGTGACGTCTTCACCATCGGCTTTAAAGTCAAGAACCGCACCCATCGCACGATAGTAACCCGCATCGTGCACCGGGTTGAGCCCAAGGAGCTGGCGCAATATCTCGAGCTCGTGCAATGCGCGCTGCTTCTTCCCGTACAGCTTCGTCCAGGCGAGGAGCAAACCTATGACAGTACTTACGTTATTCGAGGCGATCTCCCGGACGGAGCCGAGCGCCTCGACGTGATTTATGAGTTTAAGATCGACAACTAAATGGAGCATTTTGCCGGCGCTGCTCGCCGTTGTTGTGTTCTGGTCTCCGGCTTGGTCGCATGTTCCGATTCCACCGAAGTCGCCGGCCGCCCCCGGAAGGCGAATCGTAAATATCCCGGTGCCCGATTTCGAGCTCAGAGATCAAGACGGCAAAACGTTTCATTTCGCAAGTGCACGCGGAGAGGTCGTTCTGATCACCTTCATTTTCACGACTTGCCCCGACGTCTGTCCTTTGCTGACGGCGAATTTCGCCGCCATCCAACGAGACCTCGACAAACAAAATATCACGGATTATCGTCTGCTAAGCATCACCACAGATCCGGAACGTGACACCCCGCCCGTCTTGAAGGCGTATGCCAGCCGGTTCAAAGCGCAGACCGGGCGTTGGTCTTTTCTCACCGGCAGTCGACGAGATCTCGCCAAAATCTGGAAAGCCTTCGGCGTGAGCGTAGTCAAAAATCAATCCGGTCAAATCCAGCACACGACGTTTACGACTCTGGTGGATCGCCAGGGGAACCGCCGGGTCGACTATTTCGGCGATAAGTGGCGCGATGCCGAGGTTTTGGCCGACTTGCAACAACTGCGCAAGACTGGGTCGTGACCAAATCGATGAGATTAGCAAAACTTCTCGCGCTATGTTTACTCGGTTCTCAGCTGTGGCTGAATACTCCTCTTGCATTAGGCGCCCGAGACGCGCGCGGCATCCTGGAGATTCAACTTAAGGATCACCGGGAAGCCATAGGCGACTTCAGCCAGGTCAAACTTCTGATTGACAAAATTCTTATTAGCCCGAGGTCCGGACTGCAGTTTTGGCGAACCGGATGGCAAGAAATCTCTCCCTCGTCCGATTCGCTCGACTTGACTCGGTTCACCGGGAAAAAAGCCGCGCGAATTTTTCGCGGCGAAATTGATGCCGGCGCTTTCGACGCATTCAACGTCGAGATCAAAAACATCACCGCGGTCCTGAAAAAAACCCGCCGTAGCGCGTCGATAAAGAACACGGTCGGACCCGTCAAGCTTGCATTTGAAGTACCGGCGCAAGGCGAGACTCTGCTTATCGTTGACCTAGTCGTCACAGACTTCTCCGACCATCCACCCCAGGGTTACGAATTAGCGATCAAAGGTTATGAGCTTTATACCAACCGCAAACTGGTGGCAAAAATTCCTCCGGAATAATCGCGCAGCATGCACACCATGAGCGGTTACGGCGCATCCATCGCAACTTAGTCGGATGGAGCGGCGCCCTGTGTCTCTACACAAACAGTAATTTTCTCGTTAGAATCGTCGCTGCCTGGTCCTGCAATGTTCGATAGCGCAAAAACTCGCTTCCTGTTTCTCGGCATTGCCGTCATTGGTTTGGGAGTTGTTCTCGGGACCGCGCTGTGGCTGAAACTCGCACCTCATACGCGCGTCGCCTACGAGCAAACCGATTCCTCGGAAGGCATGAAGCAGTATGGCCCAGTGCCTGAGTTTACGCTGACAGAACGCAGCGGCAGCGTGGTCGGCTTGCAACAGCTGCGCGGGAAGATTTGGGTCGCGGATTTCATTTACACGACTTGCACGGATACCTGTCCGCTGCAAAGCGCCATGATGGCCCAGCTGCAGCATCAATATGCGAACAATCCCGATTTTCAGTTGGTTTCGTTCACCGTCGATCCGGAACGAGACACCCCGCAGGTGCTCACAACTTATGCCACGAAATTCCAGGCCGATGGTAAGCGCTGGTATTTTCTCACCGGGCCCAAAGAGCGGATCGGGCGCCTGGTCGAAGAGGGGTTCCATCTCGCGGTTACCAGTTTTTCCCAGGACCAAGATCCCGCGGCTGTCATTGGGCACAGCCCGCGGTTTGTGCTGGTGGATAAAGATGCCCGTATTCGT
This sequence comes from Binatia bacterium, assembly GCA_044869705.1. GTDB lineage: Bacteria > Desulfobacterota > Binatia > UBA9968 > UBA9968 > DP-20. The sequence continues at coordinate 7,472 of JBIOXP010000463.1, forward strand.
GGTTATTACGACAGCCGCGAGTCCGAAGCGCTGGTCCGGCTCAAGAACGACATCGACTCGTTAGTGAAAGGTTGAGAGCAAGATGGCCAACAACAAAAGGGGGAAACAAGCAGTACCGATGGTTACGAACAAAGCGCCAAACTGGCCACTCTTTTCTCTCGCCTTGATCGGCATGGTGCTTTCCGGATATCTGACTTTTAGCGCATGGCAAGGCAAGCTCGTCGCGTTCTGCACGGAGGGGGCTGGCTGTGATGTTGTGCTTAACAGCCGCTGGTCGACGCTTTTCGGTGTGCCGACCTCATTTTGGGGTTTTCTGACGTATGCGCTTCTCGCTGCCGTGGCGTGGAACAAAAACGCCGCGGATCGCTGGCGCTGGGCGTGGACGATCTCACTATTCGGCTTGCTTTTCAGCTTGTATCTCACCTCGGTTTCATTATTCGAGCTCAAAGCCACCTGCCCCTACTGCTTGACTTCTCTCGGTATTATGACGGCGATCTTTATCGTCACGACGTTACAACGGCCGATCAAGTTGCCGAAGTTCTCCTGGGCTCCGTGGCTCGCAAAAACCGGTGGCGCCGCAATAGTGGGAATTGTCGCGCTCCATCTATATTTCGCCGGTTATTGGGGTAGCGCTCAAGGACCGGAGGATCCCTGGGTCCGTGCCTTAGCCGAGCATTTATCGAGGAACGATATTAAATTTTACGGCGCGTCCTGGTGCCCACACTGCGCGGAGCAAAAAAAACTTTTTGACGGTTCGGTCAATCGTATTCCTTATGTCGAGTGCAGTCCGGGCGGCCCCAATGCCCCTCAGGCGGAAGTCTGCAAAGATAAGAACATTCAAAGTTACCCGACCTGGATCATCGACGGACAACGTTATACCGGCGTGCAGACATTGGATGCGCTCGCGCAATTGAGCCATTTTCAATATCAAGCGGAGAAAAAATGAGTTCACGGCGCACAGCCTGCGTCCTATTTTTTTTCGCAGCACTGGTCACCGCCATCGATGCGCGATCTGCCTTCGCGGACCCATCGAAATATCCCCAGTTTGCACAAGAGACTCTGCCCGATAACATCACACCGGCATTCATTCATATCGAAGAATTGGTCACGGAATTGAACTCGGGCGTGCAGCCGTTGATCATCGATGTGCGCACCGAGGAGGAATATCGCGAAGTTCATATTCTCGGCGCAGTCTCGGCACCACTCGGCGAATTCAAAAGCTATCTGAAAAGCATTCCACGCGACCGACCGCTTGTGCTCTATTGAGCATGTCCTCATCACCTGGCCAGTCTGGCCTATGGCATTCTCTACGAAAACGGTTATCGAAATATGAAAGTTCTCGACGAGGGTATCGTCGGGTGGTACGAGAAGCGCTATCCGATGGAAGGAAGCAAGGCGCCCCGCCCATAACTTATGCCCGCAAAGAAAGCTGTGGTTCTGCTCAGCGGCGGTATCGACTCGGCCACCGCGGCGGCGATGGCGCACCAACAAGGCTTCGAATTGCATGCGCTGAGCTTTCTCTATGGACAGCGCCATCAAAGAGAACTCGAATCGGCCAAAAAGATCGCCGGCTTTCTGAAGCTCGCCTCCCATCGCGTCATCGAATTTGATTTGCGCGCCATTGGCGGCTCAGCCCTGACCGACGGCATCGAAGTCCCCAAAGGCAGAACCGAGACCGAGATCTCGCGCGACATCCCGGTCACCTATGTACCGGCGCGAAATACGATTTTTCTTGCGTTCGGCTTAGCGCTCGCCGAACGAATAGAAGCGCAGGATATTTATTTTGGCGCCAACCAACTCGATTACAGCGGCTACCCCGATTGCCGTGAAGAATATATTCAAGCGTTCGAACAATTGGCCAATCTCGCCACCAAAGCCGGCGTTGAAGGAACGAGCCGCTTGAAAATTCACGCGCCTCTGCTGAAAATGAGCAAAGCGGAAATCATCAAAACCGGATTGAGCCTCGGGCTTGATTATGCGCTCACATGGAGCTGCTACGATCCTTCGCCAGAAGGTTTCGCCTGCGGTCAGTGCGACAGCTGCCAAATACGCCTTAAGGGCTTCGAAGAGGCAGGATCGAAAGATCCACTGCTCTACGCAGTAACTGATCGCGCGTAGCATTTATCCAACCATAGTTGATAAATTGATTGGATAGGCTTCTCGCATCTGAAGCCCGCTCAGCTAGACGTGACTCAAAATTCCCGCAGTTCGAAGCGCGGCCGATTGAATAGCGTTTTCACGGCTCGTGCAGTCCACCAGATTGCGGGTTGACGCGCTTGGCGCTTCTAATCTTCAGACGTTCAGAAAACCATCTCGAACTCGTCCAACCGTTAATGAGATCTATTGAGGCAGCGCCAGTCGCTGCAAATCAAACGTTGGAACTCATGCCGGCAAGCCATGGCGGCTTCTTGCCCGCACGTTTGGTCTTGCCGTCGCTTAGTCTATAATATTCCTTAGTAGTTTGGCCGATTAAGCACACCCTGTATGTTAATGGAGCCGTTTACTCCCGAGTTTCTCGCGCAGCTTGAGGCGCTGCGGTTGCGGACACGAAAAGAATTTCTCGGCGCGCAGACCGGCAGCTACTCATCACCCAGGCGCGGCACCAGCCTGGAATTCGCCGACTATCGTCGGTACGCGCCTGGCGACGATCTTCGATACCTCGATTGGGGCATTTATGCGCGGAGCGATCGCCTCTACGTCAAAGTCTTTCGCGAGGAAGTTGATCTGTTTGCCTACATATTCATCGATGCAAGTGGTTCAATGGCGTTCCCATCGCCGCAGCAAAAATTTCTGCCCGCCACGCATGTCGCCCTGGCATTGTCCTACGTGATTCTCGCCAACCAGGATCACGTCAAGCTGCATCTGTTGCAGGATTCCGCAGGCCGCGCTTCGCCGTTCTATCGCGGTCGTCGACGCATGACAGATTGTATTGACTTTGCGATTTCCGCGAGCCCCGCGGGTCTGCTGCAAGTTGCGCCTGCTCTCGGCGAGCATCTCAAGCGTCTGCGCCGACCCGGCAAGGCGATCCTCATATCCGATTTCCTCATGCCCGCCGCGTCCTATCAGCAAGGCTTCAACCTGCTGCGCGCTTTCAATCTCGATATTTCGGCAATTCAGATCTTATCGCGCGCCGAAGTGGACCCTCCGTTTTCTCGCGGGCGTCTGGCCTTGGTCGATAGTGAAACGCAGCGAGAGATCAACTACGAATGGAGCGACGATTCGCGCCGGGAATATCAGAGCCGGCTCGCCTATCACAATCTGGAAATCCGTAGCTTCTGCCATCAGAGCGGGATCCATTACTCACTCTACGTTACCGATCGTGAGCTGAGCGACTTTGTTTTCGCGACGTTGCCGGCAACGGGCCTGTTTAAATAACCATGGAGTTTCTAAATCCCACTGCCTTACTCGGACTTTTCGCACTGCCTTTACTGCTGATCCCGTATCTGACCAAAAAGCGTCCGCGCCGGTTGACGTTTTCGAGCTTGATCCTCTTTACACAATCGGGAACGGCAACGAGCCGCGGGCCGTGGGGACGCATTCATTTGCCGCCGGTTTTTTTCCTTCAGCTGCTGCTCCTCATGTTGTTGATTTTGGCACTGAGCGAGCCGGTCTTTTCAGTCCGCCCCACCAGGATCGCGATAGTGTTGGACAACTCGGCTAGCATGCAGGCGCTCGAAGAGGGAAGAACGCGGCTCGTCTTGGCGCAGCAAAAGGCACAAACGCTGACCCAGGAGCTCGGTGGCAGCGGTCGAGTGGACATTTATACGACTACGCCGAGACTGCAGCGAGTGAATGCCGAGCCGCTAGCGCCGGTTCAAGCGAATCGAGTCATCGCCGGTGTGAAAGCTTATGATCTTGCCGACGCGCCCATTGACTACGACCAGAGTCTTGGTGCTTTGGCCCATGAGCAGAATTATCAGCGGATCTATCTCGTTACGGATCATCCGGCGGGCAGCCAAGGCACTCTAGCTCGAGTGATTTCGGTCGGAGCAGCGCAACCGAATCTCGCCATTACCGCATTCGATGTGCGTCGCTCGTCTATTGCTGCAAGTCGGCTCGAGGCAACCGCCACTATTACGAATTTTTCCAGCCGCGATGAAAAGCTCCGAATAGCGCTCAAAACCAATGGGACAACTCTCACGAGTCGCGATGTCACTGTCCCGACTGGAAAACCGGCCACCGTGATGTTCGATGGTTTTGCCGCTCACCCGACGTATGAAGTCGAAATCGGCCGGAGCGACGCTTTACCGCTGGACAACCGCCGCTTTGCTGTTGCACCCACTTCGCGAAATCTTCGCATTCTCGCCGTCACACCCCGCCCACAAGCAGCCGCGAGCCTCAAATCAATCCCCGGCGTGACGGTTGATGTCATTGCTCCGGCCGATTACGGAAAAGTTGTCCGCAGCGATTACAGTTTGGAACTATTCCATTTCGCCGCACCTGCGACACTACCTGACAATCCGAGTCTTTTTATCCTCCCTCCCGAAACGAACCCCATTGTCGAATCCGGCGCTCCTCTCGGGTCTGTACAAGTGTCAAGCTGGCGCGAGCCCCACGAATTGACCCGCTACATAAATTTCAGTCTTTTTCGTCCCGCGTATGCGCGGCCGTTAAAGCCCAAAACGGCCGGCGAGATCATTATCGACAGTCCAAACGGTCCCCTGGCGTTCGCCCTCGAGCACCGCGCTGCGCGCTATTTGTTTCTCGGATTTGATCCCTTGCCTTATCTGGGCCGGGAGAATTTGCCGATATCGATTTTTACTCTTAATTTTCTTGATTGGTTCTTGGATAGTGCCGGAACCAAAGCGCAAGCCACCGCCGAGCCGATCGCGTTCGGCGCTGTGGAGCCGGGTGACACTCTCATTACGCCCGAAGGAAGAAACGTTGCGCTAAACGGCCGTGGCGCTGTGTTTCAAGACACTTACGAGCAAGGCGTATACGAGTGGCGCCATGGCCGGGAAGCGCGTTGGTTCGCCCGCAATCTAGCCGAGGAGCAAGAGTCTGACCTCCGAGCGCCAAGACGGATTGATCTTCATGACAGCGCCAAAGCGTCTGGAGCCTCATCGGCCATGCTCACATTCTGGCCCTATCTCCTGATTGCCTCGTTGCTGTTGTTCGTTTTGGAATGGTTTATCAGTCCCCGTATGACACGTCTCGTACTACGCCGGCGCACCGTTCAAACGGCATAACTCCTAATGAACATCACTTCGTTTTCGCAGATTGTATTTGCCAAACCGTATTTTCTTTGGTTGCTGATCGCATTACCGCTCCTGTGGTTTCGGGTGCGCGACCGCCGGTTTATGATTGTGATCGGCCGTACTTTGATTTTAGCGCTCGTGATTGTCATTCTCGCTGATCCGCAGACCACCGGAGAGGAATCGCGTAGGCAGGAACGCATTTTTGCTTACGACATTTCCAGGAGCATTCCACCATCGATGCGAGAGTGGATGAAATCCACACGCGCTGCTCCCGCTCCCACTAGCAACGATCGAGTTTTTGTTTTCGGTGCGGCCTCGATTGCAAGCTCAAAGGGACGTGAGATATTGGACAACGCTGATCAATATCGCGCCGCGGGCGCGGACCCAGACAAAACCAATCTCGAAAACCTGCTCAATACCGTCTTACAGCTCCCCCCCGCTCCTCGCGACCTGTATCTCTTTACCGACGGTTGGGAAACGCAAGGAAATGTCGAACGCCTTCTACCCGCCGCCGCCGCTGCGGGAGTAAAGATTCATCCGATAGTGCCGGCGGGCCGTGCGGCGATTCAAAACGTCGCGGTCAGTAAGGTTCTCGCGCCCACGCAGGCGAACAGCGCCGAAAGCTTAAAGCTCAAGGTAGTTCTCGATAATCAAAATGACCGCACGGTATCGGGTACATTGACCCTCGCGCGCAATGGCCAATCGTTCAAAACCGAAACGGTCAAGCTGCCGCCTGGAAGTCAAACGTTCAATTATGAGGTCACACCGGCGGAAGGGGGTCTGACCGCGTTCCAGGCGAGCTTCAACGCACACGATCCGCAGACCGACCGCTACGCGGCAGACAATCACGCCGTCGCATGGGTCAGCGTGAAATCGAAGGCTAAAGTTTTGCTGATTAACGGTCATACGGGGGCCGGTCGATACCTCGAGGAGATTATCAAGCGCCAAAGCCTTGATCTGACTGTGCGCACCCCGGAAACTGCGCCGGCGCCGACCGGTTACAAAGTCATAGTCTTCAACAACCCGGAACGGGATCGCTTCGCACCTGGATACCTAGCCGCTGTCGAGCGCCACATCGCCGAGGGCAACGGTTTCATAATGCTCGGCAGTGATAACAGTTTCGCGCCAAATAGTTACCGACAGACGCCGATCGAAAAAATACTTCCGGTGGACCCCAAGGAACCACCCAAACCTGAAGAGAAAAACCGTGCGGTTGTTTTAGTCATTGATAAATCCGGCAGTATGCGCGATGAAAACCGCATTGTTTATGCCAAGGAAGCGGCCAAGGCGGTCGCCAAGCAGTTGCGTGACATCGACT
>JBIOXP010000464.1:0-4318 GCA_044869705.1 Binatia bacterium
TGCGTTGATTGGCGACTGCTCAATTGTCTATCCCTCGGGCCGCGACACGATCGGCGGCGACATTCTGGACTCATGCCCGGATGTGCAGGCGGTGGTGAAATCCAGCATCGGTATCGAGACGGTAGACGTCGATGCTGCGACGGATTTAGGTATTCTTTGCTGTAACAGTCCGACAGTCGAAAATTATATGGGCGTTGCCGAGGCGACCATGGGATTGATCGTCGCACTGTTCAAACGGCTGAGATTGAACGAAACCGTCGTCCGTAACGGCGGCTGGAAGGAGCTCAACAATCGCGGCACCTTGATGCTCGGCAGAACCGTCGGCATCATCGGCGTCGGCCGGATCGGCCAAAATGTTGCGAAGCGTCTCGGCGCCTGGGGCATGAAGGTGCTTGGATACGATCCCTATGTGAAACAGGAAACCGTTGCTTCACTCGGCGTCAAAATGGTCTCGTTCGAAGAACTGTTGCGGGAGTCGGATCTCGTCACGCTACACGTGGTTTTGACCCGCGAAACCCGAGGCATGCTTGGGATGCGCGAATTCAAGATGATGAAGCCGACTGCTTTTATTGTGAACACCTCGCGCGGCCAGGCTTTGAAGGAGACCGAGTTGGTCGAAGCCCTTAATGAAAACATTATTGCTGGTGCGGCGTTGGATGTTTTCGAGCGGGAGCCACTGCCACTCGATAGTCCACTGCGCCAGGTCGATCCGCTGCGGTTGATTCTCACACCGCATAATATCGGCGCCAATCCCGGATCGGCGGAGGCCGGTCAGAAAATGGCCGCCGAAAGTATGCTGGCCATTCTCGACGGCAGAATTCCCGATACGCTGGTCAATCCTCTGGCGATACCACGTTGGAAAGAACGTTTCTGGTCGTAGACCCGTGCCGAATTTCGTTGAAGCTAGCCGTTCTGCCGTTTTTGCTTCATCCGTCTAGCAAAGGGATGTCAGGAGGGATCGCAAGAAGGATTTTTCGCGCCGGCTCGAAGTGACACCCAACACAGTTTAGCCATGTGAACTCGCCCTGGTTTCTCATGAGCCCAAAATCTAACTCCACGTCATTCATTGCCGCCGCAGTGTTAGCGGCCTGCATAGCGGTGGTCGCGCCGTTGTCATTTGTCGCGAGCGCGATGATTCGTGTCGGTTACCCACAGCCGAGCGGGGCGATGCTGCCACTTTGGCTCGTCAGCGAAGCCAAGCTCGATCAGAAGTACGGCGTGCCGGTGCAGAACATTTTCATTTCAGGCGCTGCGCGTATGAACCAATCTATGGTTGCCGGGGATATCAATATCGCAAGCATCGGCGGCGCCGTCGTGAACACGGTTTTGGCAGGCGGCGATCTGGTAGCGGTCGCGGTAGGAGTGCCAACGTACGGGTTTTCTCTTTATGCCCGGCCGGAAGTCAAAGACGTCGCAAGCCTGCATGGGAAACTGGTCGGGATCATGAGCAAAGGCGCATCATCGGAGCACGCAGTCATTGCGCTGCTGCAGCGTCACAATCTACAGCCGGGAAAAGACGTCAAGTTTATTTATCTTGGCGGCGTTCGCGAGGTGCTCGCGGCGATCGACCGCGGGATCGTTTCGGCCGGCGTCTTATCGTCGCCGACGACTTTGGCGGCGCGCCGATTGGGACAGAAGGAGCTAGTGAACATTGCGTCGCTGAATCTGCCCTATATTCATAGTGGAGTGGCGACCCGGCGCCTGTTCACCCGCCAGCACCCGGATTCACTAAAAGCTTATCTCCGCGCATATATCGCCGCCATCAAGATCGCCAACGAGGACGGGGAGACGAGCAAGCGCGCCTTGGCGCGTTATCTTGTCACCAACGATAGCGCGATTCTCGACGAAGCGTATCAAACGTTTCGCGGTATTTTTCCACGCATGCCCTATGTCACCGAAGACTATATCAAATCGGTCCTCGCGCTTTCCGACAACCCCAAAGCCGCCAGCGCCAATCCCAAGGATTTTATGGATAACCGTTTTTTGAAGGAGATCGACGACAGCGGCTTTGTCCAGGAACTCTATGGGCGCCGTTAGGCGGGTTCGCTTTATGGTGCCTCTACGAGATTGCCGATGACAATCCGTCATTCCCGCATGTTTTTAGCGGTGGTTCGACCCTGCTCACCACAGGCGGAATTCGGACTGGTCCCCGATTAAAACGTTCGGGGGTGATGTGGGTTTGAGAAATCTCTCAAAGACTTCCCGATCGGTTGCACGTACCCGAGTTCTGTTTAATTTATCAGCGAACATCGCGTTTGCGATTCTTTTGACAATCGCTTTATTAAGGAGTTAGAAGATATAGGGTTCATCAAGGAGCTTTATGGGCAAAAATAACGCCGCCGGTGCTACGAAAAATTGCATCATGGCATTGATGCTGACGACGTTATTAGCTCCCGGAATATGCCGAGGCGCGGATGCCCTCGTCGGCATCCATTCCGCCCGTGTCATGTCTCAATCCATGCCCTGGATGGCACAGGAAGCTGGCCTCTTCAAGAAATACAATATCGATTTCAATCTTGTGTTCATCTCATCCTCGAGCATCGTCACGGCCGCGCTGTTGGGTGGCGATGCGGAGATGACGATCACCGGCGGTATCGGCAATGTCGCGGCGTACGTGCGCGGTTCCACCGATGTCGCGTTCATTGGCGGCGTCAAAAACACGATGACGCAAACGCTGGTTGCGGGCGGCAATATCAAACGCCCGGAAGATCTCAAAGGCAAAAAAATTGGCGTCAGCCGAATCGGCGGCAACTCGCACTACTTCACGATCCAGGCGCTGCGCCGTTATAACATGGATGCCAGCAAGGACGTGCAGTTCATTCAGACGGGCGGCGATCCCGAAACTTTGGCCGCTTTCATGAGCGGCTCCATCGACGTCGCCAATTTGACGCCGCCCACCGATGCGCAGGCGATCGCAAAAGGTTATCACTATGTCATCTATGGACCGGATCTCAAAATACCCTACGCGGCCACGGCATTCGTCACCAAGCGCTCCGTGATCGCCAAACGCCCGCAAGTGATCGGCAATTTCATGCACGCGATGGCGGAAACTGCCAAGCTCATGCACAGCGATCGCGATTTTGTCTATAAAGTGCTGGGAAAATATCTGCGCATTACCGATCGCAATGTATTGGACTCCGCTTACAACGCTGAAATTAAAGTGCTGGAGCCGCGCCTGGTGATCAAAACCGAGGCGCTGCAGGCGATTCTCGACGAGCTCGCGCAGACCGACCCACGGGCGAAAAAAATCAAGCCGCAAGAGCTCATCGATACGCGCTATCTCGATGAAATGGAAAAAACCGGATTCTTCGATCAGCTGTGGAGTAAAAAATAATGCTGCGTTGCATCATTGCGTTGGTTGTGTTCGCTCAGATGCTAGCGCCCGTCGGGCTCTCGGCTGCGGAAAAAATGGTCGGTATTCACTCTGCACGAGTCATGTCGCAGTCGTATCCGTGGATTGCCGAAGAAGCGGGATTGTTCAAAAAATACAACATTGACTTTCAACTGGTATTCATCGCTTCTTCCGGGATCGTTACCGCAGCCTTGTTGGGCGGCGATGCGGATATGACGCTTACTGGAGGCGTCGGCAATGTACGTGCGTACGTCCAAGGCTCGACAGACGTGGTGTTCATCGGTGATGTCAAGAATACCATGACCCAGACGCTGGTCGCGGGCGGCAATATCAAGAAACCGGAAGACGTCAAAGGCAAGAAGATCGGGGTCAGTCGGATCGGCAGCAACACGCATTATTTCAGCATCCAGGCGATGCGCCGCTTCAATATGGAGCCGGGACGCGATTTTAGTTTTGTCCAGACGGGCGGCGATCCGGAGACTTTCGCCGCCTTGGTCGGCGGAGGAATCGATGTGGCGTGTCTCACCCCGCCAACTGATGCCATGGCCCTCGCTCAGGGATATCACTATGTGGTGTATGGCCCGGATCTTAAAATTCCCTATGTCGCCACGGCCTTCGTTACCAAGCGATCCGTGATCGCCAAGCGGAACCAGGTGATTGGCCAGTTTATGCGCGCGATGGCAGAGGCTTCAAAAATTGCCCATACCGATCGCGCGTTCGTCTACAAAGTCCTGGGCAAGTATCTGCACGTGACCGACCGCAAAGTTCTCGATGCCGCTTACAATGCCGAGATCAAAGTTCTCGAACCCCGTTTCGCGATTAAGAGCGAAGCGCTAGAGGCGATTCTCGAGGAGGTGGCTCAGGTCGACGCGCGCGCGAAAAAGGTGAAGCCGCAGGAGCTGGTTGACACCCGATATCTTGATGAAATGGAGAAGAGTGGATTTTTCGATCAGCTTTGGGGTAAGA
>JBIOXP010000465.1:0-21601 GCA_044869705.1 Binatia bacterium
CCGTCGCCCTTGCCGCCGAAATCTCCACCGACGTAGCACGGATGAATGATTAAGCTCGCGGGCGGTATTTGCAGCGCGTTACCGAGCTGCTCGCGCAAGGCAAACGGGCTTTTGTTGGCGGACCAAATATCCGCGCCACCGTCGGCTCTCAATTGTACCAGCGAGGCATGCGGTTCGATGTAAGCCTGATGCACGGCTGGTACGGTGAATGTATTCTGGAGAATCTCGTCGGATTGCCGAAAGCCTTCCTCGACTTCGCCTTTTTTCCATTTCAGGTGAACGAAGACATTGCTCGCGACGTCGATCTTGTGCAGTAAGCCTTTGTATTGCGCGACATCGGGATGGAGCAGGGGTGCGTCCTGACGCACCGCCTTCAACGGATCGGTCAATACCGGTAAGTCTTCGTACTCGACATCGATCAGATCCAATGCTGTTTCGGCGATTGCTTCGGTTTCGGCGGCGACGGCCGCTACTTTTTCGCCGATATAGCGAACCACGGTCTCGGCGATGACCGGCATATCGACGATCTTTTTGCCGATTCTAACGCCCGCGAGATCGGCGCCAGTGATTACGGCTTTCACGCCGGGTAATTTCGCGGCTTGAGTGACATCGATTTTTTTGATGCGCGCGTGTGCCACGGGACTGCGCAGAACTTTCGCCCAAAGCATCTCCGGCAGCGCGATATCCTCGGCATACATCGCTGAGCCGGTAACTTTTTCTTGCCCCTCGACGCGCGGGCTGGCAATGCCGATGCTCCGAATCTCGTTCACGTTAGGTACCTCTTTGTTGGTTTGCGCCGCGAGCAACAAACGCGCGGCCATTTTTTCGTTCAGTTTCTTTTCGATGGCAACTGATTTTTTTCTTGTGTTCCTATCTCAGTTATGATTTGTGGTAGTTACAACATCAAATTGTTCGTCGCAAGCAACGGAGGAGGAAACACGGTGGACGACGTCAAGAGCCAGATGGAAGGTGTGACTCGCGTATACAACGAGCTCGACAACAAGATTTCAGAAAACGGCGGCGTGCAGAACCTGTTTGGCATGAACCGCAAAATTCGCCAGGCACTCGAATCAATCAGCATCGGCGAACTCGATTCGATGCTTGCCGAAATACACCGCGCCAAGGAAGGACTCACTCGCCTGCAGGAAGACGTCGTCGAGATTCGAGTTCTGAAAGAAGTTTTGAGCTCCCCGGCATCGAAGCAGGTCAACGGTCAAGCACGACTTTAACCCCTGAAAACGCCGCGTTCGCTCATGGCGATCGCCAAGCAGTGCATCAGCACGATCATCGCATCGGCGACGGTCAAATTGCGTCAGAGTTAAATAGGGGCGGTTAGCTCGGCGTGCTTGCGTGCTGCAGCTGGCTGAGCAATTCTCCCAGCAAGCCGACTCCGACCGGAATGCCGTTTTCGTAAGCAACGAACTGCTTCGCGTACGGCGAGAGCCGTGCTCCGGGAGTGATGATTCCTACGAGATTTAACGGATCCGCTGCCGAAACAATCACCGGTTGCTGGCTAGTGGGATCGCGTCTCATCGCGCGCAGCCGCTCGACCGCTTCGGGCAGGGCAAACTGTTCGCCGACAAAACCCTCGACAAACCGGCCGCCGCGGATTTCCCCGCGCGCCTCCAACCTGCGGTAGATCCCGAGGAGAGCGCGCCACGAGGCGAGATTGGTTTCGCGCGCGAGGAGATCACGAAATACGATGCCGTAACGGCGCAGGAGCTGCTGCGCCCGCTGTTCGAGAACCGCCTCTCCGCTGGCTGCTTCCATTGACGACCGATTTCGCCACAGCGACCAGCGACCCACCGGCATCGCGCGCTCGGAGCTTCTGCCACCCGAGATGATCCTCAGGCTGCGGCGCCGATCGAGCCTTTTGTGCTCCGGCGTTAAGAGCACCCTCAGCCCCGCAATTCCATCGCCCGTTGCCAGACCATGAGCCACCAGCTGCCAGAGGCCTTCTTCAACTTTTACTTTCAATAACCCCGTGGCGCGCGCGATGTCATCGAGAAAAGAGGCGCCGTGCTTCTCGAGATAATGCGCCACCTCCAGCGCCATAGGCGAGAGCGTCGGGACGGCTTCAAGTCTCTCCGCCGAGGGCTCGATAAACGCATCAAGATTCTCGCGCAGGAGAAAAGCGATCGGCGCATTGCGTCCCGGCGAAAGCAGCCGTCTTGACCGCCTCGGTTTGTTTGCCTGCCCATTCTCCTCGGAGTTACTGATCCCAGGTCGGAGTCGCCCCCAAGCGACGATTCCCGCCAAACAGAGGTGCTCCAAGTCATTCGCGTCGTATCGCTCGACGCGCGCGGGAAAGACAGATTGCTCCCAAGCAGGCGCCGGCAATTCCAAACCTTGTAACTCCCGGATGACTTGCAATATTCCTTCGCGCCCCCGGAGTTGCGTGTCGGGCGCAACATGTTGCCAGGCGAGAAGAAATTTGAAGAAATCAGCCGCTGAAACGGGTTCGATCTCGCGGCGCATACGGCCGAGCGTCAGCCTGTGGATGCGCGCCAGTAGTACCCGATCACACCACTCTATTTCCCGGGCTCCGTCAGCGCTCGCCGTGAACTCGCCACGCATTGCCACGCCGGTAGTCTCCAATGCAACCAAAGCAGCCTCTACAAAGCCGAGCGACACGCCGAGTCTGTGCGCCAGCTCTGCCGCACGGATAGGTCCGCTGATTTCAAGCCAGCCTTGAACAATGCGCTTACGCGCTTCTTCCGCTGAAGCGACGGTTTCATGGAAGCCAAGGGGGAGTTCAACGGCAGGATTAAATGAGACGTTTGTAATCGCCAGTCGCACGAGGTCTGTACGTTCTGCCGCTACGAAGGCGCGCCTCTCGCCGGTTTCATGAAGCCGCACAGCAACCGTCGCGCGGCCGTCTCGAATGAGTTTTTCCGCGAGCAAATCCCAATCGCTCTCCAAACCAAGCGGCAAAATGCAGGCTCCCAGCAGCACATCATGGAGTTCATCGGGAGTGCGGGTCTCCGGCCATGCCTGCTTACAAACTTCCTCGATCGCGGCTGAATCCAGCCGTCCAAATTCGCGGCCGAGCCAGGGATCCACTCTGCGCAGAGACACCGCGCGGGCGCGTCGCTCCTCCAACGGAGCATCGTCCAAAAACGCGTACGGATTCGCGTTGAGAATCTCATGCGCCATCGGCGACGGCGCCGGCGTGTCGACCGCGACCGTCTCGATGGTTCCGTCTTGAAGTCGCGCAAGTATCCGCGACAGTCCGTCGAGATCCATCGCCTCGTGCAGACAATCACGAATGGTCTCACGGATCAGCGGATGATCGGGCAGTTCCACCGGTCCGCTCCGATTGTCCTGACACATCACCTGTTCGGGGAAAACCGCCGCGAGAAGATCTTCGGCGCGCATCCGCTGCAATGCCACCGGCACTTTCTTCCCGCCGCGATGACGCATCACGGCTAACGCGCGCGTGGCGTTCCAACGCCAGCGATTATCGAACATGGGCGAAGCCAGAGCGGCTTGCGTGAGGTTGTGTTCCAGTATCGCCGGTCGAAGCATCGAAAACACATCGGCTAAAGGAAAAGAGTGTTGCTCGACCAAAGAAATGCAAATACCGTCATCCGTTGCGGCCGCCTGAAGCTCACGATTAAAGCTCACACAAAACCGCTTGCGCAGCGCCAAGCCCCAAGCGCGGTTAATGCGTCCACCCCAGGGTGAGTGCACGACCAGCTGCATGCCGCCAGCCTCGTCGAAAAACCGCTCGGCAATGATTTTTTCCTGCGACGGCACCGTGCCCAGGGTCGCCAGGGTGTCGGCAATGTAGCCAACGATCTGCTCTGCTGCGCCCTCGCCCATCGGCACTTCTTGCATCAGCCACTCTATCGCCTGTCTCCGCTCGGCGGATTGTTCCGCTACCGCGACTCTGAGATCGGCGACCGCCTTGGAAAGCTCCAAAGTCCGCCCGGGCGATTCGCCCAGCCAAAACGGAATGCTCGGCGGCAGGCCCTGTGCATCCTCCACCAACATCTTACCGGAACCGACCCGGCGAATTCGCCAGGAACGATTGCCCAGCAAAAAGATATCGCCCGCGAGACTTTCAATGGCAAAATCCTCGTTCACTTTGCCGACGAAGGTCTCGGTGGGAAACTCGATCACGTCATAATCCGCGGTGTCGGGAATTGCGCCGCCGTTGGTAATTGCCGTCAACCGCGCGCCACGACGCGCCCGCAGCACGCCGTGAATCCGATCGCGGTGGAGATACGCGCTCCTGCGGCTCCGTCTGGTTTCCACGCCTTCGCTCAGCATCTCGAGGAGTTGTTCGTATTCGTCCGGAGTTAGATCCCTATACGGATAAGCGCCGCGCACCAACTGCCACAAAGCCGCTTCTGTGATTCCCTCCTCGTGCGATCTGCTATTTATACTTGCCTGTCTCTCCCGCATTCCGACAATCACATTCGTGTCATTCTGAGCCGAAGGCGAAGAATCCTGAGGGTGTGACAGGGTCTCGGCCGCGGAGAGGGCGAACGAGGGATTATTTTTCTTGTTGCGGTTCTGCCGCGCTGCTCTTTTGTTCACGAGTTCTTCACTGGCCACAGTGGCAACGATTTGCTGCGCTAAAATATCCAGCGGTTTTTTGACGATCGTGAGCTTGTCGAGCTCGCCCTGTCGGACCGCGCGAATCGCCGCGACCGATTGCAAAAGATCATCTCTCGTAAGGGGATAAAGAATGCCTTTCGGAATGGCGCCGAGCCAATGGCCGGATCTGCCGATCCGCTGCAGCAAAACGGCGAGGCTCCGCGGCGAGCCGATATGACAAACGACATCCACATGGCCGATGTCGATGCCGAGCTCCAACGAGGCGGTCGCCACCACGACGGAAAACTCGCCCGACTTTAATTTTTCTTCCACTTCCAGCCGTGTTTTGCGCGACAAACTGCCGTGATGGGCGCCCACTTTACCCGCGCCGAGCCGTTCGCTTAACTGGTGCGCCACACGCTCCACCAATCGGCGAGTATTGACAAAAACCAACGTGGTTCGATGCGCAAGTATTTGCGCGACGAGCTTATCGTAGACGGCACTCCAGATATCCTGTCGGATGATCGGACCGAGCTCGACGTCAGGCACTGCCACGCTGAGCTCCATATCCCGTTTGTGGCCGACATCGACGATGGCACACTGCGGCGTGCCGTCGGCGGCTATAGAATGGTTGCCGACCAGCAGCCGGCCGATTTCTTCGATCGGTTTTTGCGTCGCGCTCAACCCGATTCGCTGTAACCGGTGCGCTGCCAAAGCATCGAGCCGCTCCAGAGAGAGCGCTAGATGCGCGCCGCGCTTGTCCTGCGCGATGGCGTGAATTTCATCGACGATAATCGTTTCTGCGCTTTTCAGGAATTCCCGGCTGCGGCCCGCCGTCAGTAAAATATACAGCGACTCCGGCGTGGTAATCAGAATATGCGGCGGGCGGCGGACCATGAGCTGCCGCTCGCGCGCCGGTGTATCGCCCGACCGAACCGCCACTCGGATGCTCGGCAGGAGAACGCCTTCTCGACCGGCGAGTTGGTAAACTTCCGTCAGAGGACTTTGAAGATTTTTGGCGATGTCATTGCCCAGGGCCTTGAGCGGCGAAACGTAAACCACGCTGGTTCGCTCATCGAGTCCGCCGTTCAAAGCTCGCTTCAGCAGTCGATCGATGGACCAGAGAAACGCGGCCAGCGTTTTGCCGGAACCGGTCGGCGCGGCAATCAAGGTCGATTTGCCGGCAGAGATCGACTCCCAGCCCGCGACTTGCGCGGGAGTGGCCGTTTGAAATCGCGCGGCGAACCAACGCTCAATCAACGGATGAAAAGCTGTGGCCAACAGACCTCCGATTTCATGTAATCAAAACTAAAGGGAAATATTCACCGCTGCAATAGCGGCATTTGGCCCAAAAGTAGCCCGCAACGGCCGATCAGAGGCAAGTTTCGTGAAAGTTGATTGCTTCACTGTAGCTTCCATGGCACCATACGCCGATGGAATTTCTCTGGGATTTGTTTCACAAGATCTACGACGTCGAGTCTCTGGTACGCGTCGGCGGCATTATCGGCTTGACAGCGATCGTCTTTATCGAAACCGGCCTTCTGGTGGGATTTTTTTTGCCCGGCGATTCACTGCTGGTGACCGCCGGACTGTTCGCCGCGCGCGGTGATATCGAAGTCGTGCCCTTGCTGCTCGCATTGAGTCTCGCCGCGATCGCCGGAGATACAGTGGGTTACAACATCGGTGCGCGCACTGGCCCGAGGCTATTCAGCCGCCCGGACTCTTTGCTTTTTAATCGCAAGCACCTGATCACGACCAAGGAGTTTTACGAGAAGCATGGCCCTTTTACGATCGTGATTGCCCGCTTTATCCCGATCTTAAGGACGTTTGCGCCGGTGGTTGCCGGCATTGCCGCGATGGAGTACCGCCGGTTTATCTCTTACAACGTCATCGGCGGTGTCGGCTGGGTTCTAACAACGGTGCTCGGCGGCTACTTTCTCGGCCAGATGATCCCCAATATCCATGACCACATTCATAAAGTCATCGTGGTCGTGATCGTGCTGTCGCTTCTGCCCGCGATCATTAAAGTTGCGCGCGAGAAAATGAAGCCGGCAACTGGCTCTGAGCGATAATCTGGATCTTAGCGGCCGCTCAAGGCCCGCGGCTGACGAAGCTTGGTCACCGCGCCAAACCGTCTCAAGCGAACCGCTCTACCTCCACTCGTGCGCCGGGCATCCACCGGTTTTCCGTGCATCTTTTGTAGAACTCCGCGCCGCAGATAACTTGCATCCAGGTTCAATGTTTCGCATAAATTCAGAAATGCAAACGGTTCCCGATCATCATCATCAAAAAGCCAGTCGTAAGCTTCCCGAAAGAGCTTCTCGCGAAGCGGGATCGGCTCCTCACAGTATTTCAGGATGCATTCGATAGCGTCGGACAGGATCGCCAGCATCAGTTCCTTTTCGGGTACTAAACTCTTTCCTTTCGTGAAGATCTCCAGGAACTGATCAGGCGCAACGACATCTCCCTCGAACAGTCGTCCGCTGTTTTCCATATTTCCCCTCTCTTCGCCGCTGGTTATCAGCATTGCTGCAGCGCTCCTACAGGCAATGACGGCGATCTGAGCAAGCAAAGTAAACGATCAGGGCCGGGAGAACAGCACCAAACCGAGCCGGCCCCCGCACGTTACTGCAAAGGAAATGCGGCTAAATACGCCAGACTTCGTGATACTGGAATTTATTCTGGTGGGTGACTCTCGAAATGACCGAAAATTCGCGGCAAAAAATCGTCGGCTGAATGGCCCGGACAAGTCGCGCAAGCGGCCCGAGGATCAGCTTGGGGACAATCTTTTCATGAGAGGACCAATTGGAGCTAGCGTACGGTCGCGAAGTGTCGCCGGTATCCTCCACGGGATCGAGTGACACGTATGAAGCTTCGAGACGAAGCGTCAAAGAGTCTTTTAACCCGTCCGGGTTACCACCCCAACCAGCCGCCCCAATCAGCAGCAGGACAAGCCAGGCTCCTACCAGGCGCCGCACCATGATGTGCCGATCCTATTTCAGCGCTTCCCATATTGTCAATGGTTTTCTGCAAAACGACAAAAACCGGCCCTTATGGGTCGCGAGAATAACTGTGCTGAGTCGGCTCAGCGGGGAGAAAATCAAGGATCTGGAATGAAGTCTGCGTCGCAGTGACGCGAATTACTCGCGGATCCCTACGTGACCTCCCAGAGAGCGCGCAAAGAGTGCCGCAGCGACGACCAGTCCAACGATAAGCACCGCGACGACCGTGGCTTTTTCGAATTCGGCACCGGCGGCAAAATCAAGCATCAGAAGCGACAACGTCCGCGACTTGCCGGACCCGAGCAGAACCACGGTGCTGATATCACGGGCCGCGGAAATAAAGCCGACCAAACCCACCGTAATGAGCGCCGGCATAATCAGCGGAAGAATGACCCGGCGAAAAGTATGCAGCCAGGTGCCGCCGCAAACCTTCGACGCTTCTTCCAAATCGCTGCCGAGCTGGATGAGCACGCTTTTGATCATTTGTGTGCCGAACGGCATGCTCTTGATCACCATGGCGATCATCAACAGGTAAATGGTTCCATAAATCGGCAAAAAGATTTTTGTCTGCAAAAAAGTCCACAGCAGAGCGACGCCGAGAAGAATCCCCGGAATCGACCATGGTAGCCACGATAGAAAATCGAGCAACCAGCGGCCTCGGTAACGAGTCTTGACGATCACATAGGCGATCACAGCATAGAAGAAAATACCGACGGCTCCGGAGCCAACTCCAACCGCGATCGTGTTCCAGAGCGAGCGCATCAAAACCGGATCGGTTAACGTCGCGCGCCAATTATCGAGTGTCCAGGGGTCGGCAATATTGAAAAATCCGAATAGCTTCATGAACGTGCCGGCAATCAGCAGTGCCGTGGGAAGAACCGTGATGATCAGTGCGAACGCCAATATCAGCGCAAATGCCGGATAACGCCATTTGCCGAGCGGCATCGAGCGAATGCTAAAGCCTCGCCCCGTGATGGTCGCGTAATTGCGTTTCCCAATATAGCGCCGCTGCATCGCGACCATCAGCAGCAACAATCCAAGAAACACCGTGCTCAGCGCCATTGCCGGAGCGAACTGCGGCGGCTCCCACGTGACCAGCTCATGGATCTTGGTCGAGAAAACTTGCAGGCCAATGGGCGTACCGAGCAGCAGCTCGATCTCGAATGCCTCGAGCGAACGGATGACGCCGAGAATGGTCGATACCAGGATCGCCGGCATCATCACAGGAACGAAGATATGGAAAAACGTGTGGCGGCCGCTCGCGCCGGAAATATGCGAAGCCTCCTCGAGCGCAGCATCCAAATTACGAAACGCCGGAGCCAGCAGCATGACTTTAACGGCGACCGTCCCGCCGAGATGAGCCCAAACAATGCCCCAGAACGAATAAATGTTGAATACTGGATGCGCAATCCCTAACGCTTGCAGCGCCTGATTGAAAATGCCGTACTTCGGATCAAGCAAAAGAATCCATCCCATCGTTTGCGGCAGCGCGGGCAGGAAAAAAGAGAGCCAAAACAAAAATTCCAGCGTGCCCTTCATCGGGACGTCGGTTCGCGCGATGAGCCACGCGAAATAAGCGCCGACGAGCAGCGCGATCGCTTGGCGCGCTAGGGCGAGCGTGAAAGTGTTCGTCATTGCTTTGACGATGCCTGGTGTGGTAAACGCCTTCACCCAACCGTCCAGCCCCCAGATGATCGGCTGCCCCGGACGCGCCGTTTGAAAACTGTTGAATATCATCAAGCACAAAGGCGTCAGCACGAGGAAAGCAACGACCAGTAGCAAGACGGTCATCAAAAGCGACGGGAAATAAAATTTATACAGGGTGGGCTGCCACGGCCGTTCAAAGCCCAATGGCTGGCTCAGCGCTTGAGTCTTGTCGCTCATCACAAACCCGCTGCTATGGTTATACGGGAAGAAAACCCGACGTCAATCGTCGTTGGCAGCCGCCTCGTAGTTCATATCTAGAGTAATACCTTTTCGAGCCAGCTGGTTCTCGTATGTCGTCCTGATCGCCGGATCTTCATCCTCATACTCGATCAAGGTGCCGCCGTCCTTTACCGAGGTATAGACGCCGGCGCGGATCGCGGCAACGCGAATTCCCAAAGGAAATTTTTGACTGCCGCAACGTAGCGCCAACTGCAGAGCGGATGCCCTCCCGGTGTTGAAGTGCTGGTGAAACCAGTTCGTGGGCGGGCTGAACACGCTGCCCGGTACCCAGTCGACACGCACGACCTGATCGCCAAAGCCGCTCTCGTAAGGCCGCGTGCCGAGGTGATTGGGCCACATCAACGAGTAGCCTTCGGAGCGCAGGATGACCAGCACAGCGCCACCGCCATGAAAATGGGCTTTATGGTAACGCCCCACGGGCCATTCGGCGAGGTGCCCGATCAGAGCGTTGTTAGCAATTTCGAACTGAGTGATAGCGACTCCGGCGCCCTTTTGCTCCTGAGCGTCAATTTGCGCTTTGCTCGCATCGGGAATGAAGTTTGTTTCCCAAATCCATTGACGATTATTCGTCGCCAAATAGCGCTCATTGCCGAGTTCAAAGTAATTTTGCTCTGCGTCGTACCGATCGCTAAAGCAAAAATCACTGTTAAAGACAAACTCCTCGTTGTGATAGTGATCCAGCGCCAACGGTGCCGTGGTGGCGGCCAGAAAAAGCGCCGGCTCCTGGCCATAATTGATTAGCCGGTGCAGCGTATTCATCGGCGGCGAGAACAAGCTTCCGGCGCGCCACTGAAAGTTCTGCGGCACGCGATCGCGCTGCTGGATCTCCGCCACGCCTTCGCCCTCCAGAATGTAAAGAATTTTCTCGTAGAGATGACGTTCCGGGTGTGTCGATGCTCCGGGTGCCAACCTGCCGACGGATACACCAGTGATGCCTTCTAGACCGCGCAGCTGTAGATACGCGCCGTCGCAGCCCAATCGTTTCCACGCTTTGAGAGACAGGCGCCGCACGTCGGTGACACCGTAGCCATCGACGATCGGCACGCCTTCTTTCTCCATAAAACGCTCGTAGTAGGTGCGGCCGCGCGGCCGGGCCGCTGCGATCTTGACGACTTTAGAATCCATACTCTCTCCATCTCCTCTTGAGGGTTTCTGCCATGGTCGGCGAAATTGCCGTCCCTATTTGGGGGTAACGATTGCCGCCGTATTGCTCGTGACGCTCGAGCCGCCAGTTGATCGTTGCATCAATCAACACACGCGTCCAACTTCCATGACCGTATTTCACCGAATTGCGCTCCTCGAGCGGGACGCTGGGATCCAACATCGAACCACTGGTGCCGGCAAAAAAAGAAATATCGCCGAGACCGGCGTTGACCCGATAGCAGAGCGCCCACTCGATCGCTTCCCAATCGTGAATGTCGATATCGTCGTCCACGACGATGACATGCTTGGCTGCGTAATTGCCGAGATGGCAGCCCCACAGGGCTGCAGCGACTTGTTGCGCATGACCGCGGTGCGATTTGCGGATTTGCACGCGCATGGTTTCCGGCCATTTGCCGCGCCAGACACCGGTGACATTCGGCACCCCGGCTTGTTCAAGATAATGCCAGGCCATTGCCGAGAAAGTCGCCGGCGTCCAGGTTGTGCCTTCATTGGTTCGTCCCGGACTCGCACCCGTCAAGCAACCATGAAAAATCGGATCGGTGCGATGCGTGATACACTCGACCCGAATGGTGTGTTTCGGTGATTTGCTGCCCCCATAATAACCCGGGTACTCGCTGAAAGGCCCTTCGAGCGTGTAAGTCGTCGGGTCAGCCGAGACAAATCCTTCGAGTACGATTTCGGCGCTGGCTGGAACCAAAAGATCGCTTAGTTCGCACTGCACCAGTTCGACGGGTTCGCCCCGGAGCGATCCCGCCATTTCATACTCAGGATAATTGACCGGGGTCGAAGCGGCGACGAACAAGCTCTGATCCCAGCCGATCACCACCGCGACCGGCATCTCCTGTCCGCGCCGTTCATACTTGCTAAAGTGCTTGCCCCACCCCTGGGTCATCGCCAGTAATACGCCGATGGTATTTTTCCCGGTGATCATACCGCGATAGGTGCCGCCGTTGAGAATGCCGGTGTCGGGATCGCGGGTCACCACGGTCGCCGAAGTCATGATGTAGCGCCCGCCATCGAGCGGATTCCATTTCGGTACCGGGAGTTGGGTGAGATCAACGCCAGATCCTTGCAAGACGTTTTCTTTGACAGCACCGCGCGCAACCCGGACCGGTTTCACGGGGTGGGAGAACCGCTCTTTAAAGATCGGCACCATATCGCGATACGATGTGGACTCAGGAATCCCGATGAATCGGCAAACTCGCTCGCGCGTGCCGGTGCCGTTCGTGAAGAGGCGCTGGCAAAAGCTGTTCTTGTGATCTTTGATGTTCTCAAACAACAGCGCCGGTCCGAACTGACTCGACACTTCTCGGGTGATCGCGCCGATTTCTTCGTTCCAATCGACTTGAGCACCGATCCGCTTCAAATCTCTTCTTTCGTCGAGGTCGTTAATCCACTCGCGTAAATCCGCAAACGCCACGGAAGATTTCCTCTTTAGCAGGCCTCAAGATCTCCAGGATCGGCCGCGTACCGCGGCGCGATGATACCCGGGAGTGTTGGAGCAATGGAGTATTCGTTCGGAAAAAACACTCCAGCACTCCATTACTACGAGGTTCGATTCTTCACGCTCCCAACAGCTTGCGCGCCACGGCAGCCGCCGGTTCCCTGATCTTGTTGATTTTCTCCTCGGATTGATTTTCCAACTTGTAATATTGATCCAGAGTCAAAAAGTCTTTTGCCGAGATCACACCGTATTCCTTTAGCCACCTGGTCTCGACATCCAGGCGCCGCGTGCCAACACCCATGCTGCGCGAGAAAACTTCCTGGCCGTCATGGCTCAGCAGCCAATTGACAAAGACCCTGGTCGCGTTGGGATGCGGCTGATTCTTGAATACGGTGAGATGGCCGTAGCCGCCGCTTACGTAGAGTCCTTCTTTCGGCACGGGTAAGGCCAGCACCGGAAGATTGGCTTTGATAAACGGGTAATATTCGGAATAGCCGATCCCGGAGGTGACGGCCACTCTACCTTTCGCGAGATTTTCCGCGAGCAGACGAAGGTCTCGCGTGATGAAGAGCTTTTGCGCCACGAATCGTCTCAAATAGTCTTCGCCTTTGATGTAGTGCATATAAGACCACATCGATGACCCCGAGCCGGGCGTGCGCGGATCGCTGATGCCGATTCTGCCGTAGAGTTTTGGGCTCAACAGATCGTCGAATGATTTGAACTCCGCCGGCTTGTATTCGTTCGGATTGCTCCACAGACTGACGGTTTGGTAAGCGACAAAGTTGTAAACAAAACGCTTGGCATTATCGATATAGATATGGCCGCCCCACCACTGTTTGGGGTCCTTGACATCGGGCTGAAGCAAAAAAGGCTCGACCGGCTCGAGAATGTTCTCCGGCAACAGTCCCGTGACTATCGATTCCGTTCCACCGATGTGGAGATCGAAGTACTGCTTGCCGGTTTTCGCTTCGCTCACCATCCGCTGGATAATCGCGCCGCCGCGCGCGGGCACAAACTCGGCGGCGATGCCGTAGCGTCGCGTAAACGCAAGCTCCATCGTCTTGCGCAACTCCGGGCTTGGCGGAATCGATGCAACCACCTTGCCTTCTTTTTTCGCCGCGTCAACGATCCGCTCCCATTCGCTCGGCTTGGATTGAGCGAAGGTCGATGCGACGCTCACCATGAGTGTCGCCCAGACGACGAAGCTTCGCTTCAGTATGACTCCTGATTTGTTTTCCATGGTTTGCTCAATGAAAGAGTCTCTCTGCGAGCCGCATCGCCGGGACGCGCACCTTCATGACGGCGTCCTCGGAGCTATTCTCGATCGCGTAGTACTTTTCCGGCGTGAGCCCTTCTTTTGCCGCTGTATACCCGAAGTCTTTGCTGGCCTGTGTGTTGACGTCCAAACGTCGTGTCGGTTGCCCCAACGCCTTCAAAAACGCGCTCTGCCCTTCTTTGGACAGAAACCAATTCACAAAGATTTTTGTCGCGTTCGGATGCGCCGGGTTCTTCAGGAGAGCGAGATTGCCGCTGCCGGTGCCTGCATAGAAACCTTCTTTAAGATAGGGAATAGGTTTCACCGGCAAACCCGATTTGATAAAGGGCAAGAGAGTATAATACGAGATCCCGATGGAGATGGCCGACTTACCACGCGCCAACGCTTCAGCGAGCTGCCGCTGATTGCGTCCGACCATCATTTCCTGAGCAGCGAGCTTTTTAAGGAACTCCTCTCCCTTCACCTTCCACAGAAATCCCCACGTCGATTCGCCCGAGCCTGGCGTGCGCGGGTCGAGAATGACAATCTTTCCTTTCCATCTAGGATCCAGCAGCTGATCGTAAGACGTGATTTCTTCGGGCTTGGCCAGAGTTGTATTGCACCAAAGTGTTTCGGTGACATACGCCGTGAAACTATAAATGAACCGTTTGGCATTATCCGCCCACATATGGCCGCCCCACCAGTTCTTCGGCTCACGTATCTCGGGCAGCACCATGGCAGGCAGCACCGGTTCGAGCAGATCGCGCGCCAGCAGTGCGGTCACGATCGAAGTCGTGCCGCCAACGTGCAAGTCGGTGCTGCGCACTCCGGCGCTTTGTTCTTCGACAATTTTGTTCGTATTGCTCGCACCGCGTGAAACGCTCACCTCGAGCTCGATCCCGGGAAACCTGCCCTGGAAACCACTCTCGAGTTCTTTGCGCAGTTCGGCGCTCGTGGGAATTGCCGCGACCACTCGACGTTCTTTTCTGGCTTCCTCCAAAATCTTGTCCCAGTCGCCGCTTCCCTTACTTGATCCCGGTTGCGCATAGACGCGAGCACTTTGGAATACGATCAGCAGTAAGCCCAGTAAGATCGCCGAGCGCGACATACAGAGAAGTTTATGAGCCGAATAACTTTCGCGCCAACGCCGCCGCAGGCTCGCGCAGACGGTTGACCTTTGCTTCCGATTGATTTTCGAGCTTGTAATATTGTTCGAGCGTCAAGGCAGCGTTCGCCGGTATGACGCCGAAGTCCCGCAGCCACTTACCGTCGACATCGAGCCGGCGCGATGCCTGATGCATCGAGCGGGTATAAACTTCCTGGCCTTCTCGGCTTAAAAACCAGTTGATGAAAAGCTTCGCGGCATTGGGGTGCGGAGAATTTTTTAACAGGATGAGATGGCCGCTTCCTCCGCTGACGTAGACCCCTTCTTTTGGCGTCGGCAAGGACTGAACCGGCAAGCCCGCCTTCACAAAAGGTGCATAAGAGTAATAGGTGAGGCCAATCACCAGCGCGACTTTTCCTTTCGCAAGAATTTCCGCGAGCACGCGCTGATCACGGCTCAATAACGGCTTTTGCGCGGCAAATTTCCGGAGATAATCCTCGCCCTTAATTTCTCGAAGGTAAGACCACATCGATGCGCCCGAGCCCGGCGTGCGCGGGTCGAGGTAGCCAATCTTTCCTCTCCAGCGTTCGTCTAAAAGATCGTCGAATGAGCGTATATCTGCGGCTTTCATCAATTGCGAATTGAACCACAGGCTCTCGGTCTGATAAGCCAACGTCGAGTAGACAAATCTTTTCGCGTTATCGATCCAGACGTGTCCGCCCCACCAATGCTTTGGATCCTTCACTTCAGGGAGGATCATCGACGGTTCCAGCGAATCGAGCACGCCTTCCGGCAAGAGACCCGTGACGATTGATTCGCTCCCTCCCATATGCAAATCGACGTAGCGCACGCCGGCTTTCGCTTCATCGACCATCTTACGCACGATGTTGGAAGCGCGCCCGACCACGGGTTCGACATCGATGCCGTAGCGTTTCTCGAAATTTTTCTCGATCTCGGCGCGGAGTTCTGTGCTCGCCGGAATCGACACCACCACTTTGCCTTCCTTTTTTGCGAGCTCGATGGTTTTTTCCCAGTCCGCCTGCCATCCCGCTTTTGCAGTCTGCGCGTGTACTGAACGGCTCATCGCCGACAGCGCTAGAAAAAGACTGAGAATTCCGGCGAAAACGATTCTCATGAAAATCACAGCTCGGCGTAGGCAAACTTCGGCATCTCCATCGGGACCCCAACCCGATCGATGGCCATCTCGAAGTCGGTCCAAATCTGCGGGTCTTCGTCTTCGTACTCGATCATCGTGCCGCCTTCTCGCACACTGGTGCGAACACCCTCTTTGTTGATCGCGCGCCAGGCGCCGAGCAGATACTTCCCCGATTGGCCGCTGTACCGAAACGCGAGCTGGCGCGCTTTTTCGGTGCCAGTGTTGAAATGCTGATGGAACCAGCCGCTCGGTGGACTGAAAACGCTCCCTTCCCGCCAATTGACTTTGACCACTTGGTCGGCGTGCCCTGATTGATAGGGGCGGATACCCGCCTCCGGTGGCCACATGAGCGTATAGCCTTTCGAGCGTAGGATCAGCAGGATCGCGCCGCCCTGATGAAAATGTGCCTTGTGATAACGGCCCACCGGCCACTCGGCAATATGCCCGACCAGCGTGCTGCCGCCCATATCGAATGAGGTGATCTTCACCCCATAGCCTTTGGCTTCCGAAGGATCGACCAGAGCGCCGCGCGCATCCGCGATGAAGTTGGTTTCCCAGTTGATGAAGCCGCCGACTTCCTTACGCGTATTCGTCGGTACGAAATAATTGTTCTCGGCATCGAAACGATCCCCAAACTTGTAGTCACTCCCCATCACGAACGGAACATTATGGAGCAGATCGAACATTAACGGTGCGCTGGTCACCGCGAGAAAAAAAACCGGCTCGCGACTACCGTTGATCATCCGATGGCGCGTGTTGAGCGGGATCGCAAAAAGGCTTCCCTGTTGCCATTCGAAATGCATCCTTCGACCGTTATCGCCGGCCGACCAGATTTCTGTGGCGCCATACCCGGCGATGATGTAGATCAGCTCTTCATACAGATGATTTTCCGGCTGGAGTGCGCCGCCCGGTGGAATTTCGCTGACATACATGCCGGTAAACCCTTCCATCCCTTGGAGATCGATGTAGACCCCGTTGCCTCCGGTTCGCTTCCACGGCTTGAGTGGCAACTCGGTCACATCTTCCACACCGAACCCGCCGATGACCGGAATTCCCTCTTCCCGCAGCCACAACTCGTAACTGGTTTCACGTTTCGCCACGATCAATGTCCTTTCACCTGTTTGGATTGGAAATAATCTCCGTGAGCGACTCTTTCCGCCAGTCGATCGTCTTCCTCATCCCAGAGCCCGAGCGGATATCCATACCAAGGCGTCTTCAAATTGAGCTTCGGCATCTCGGCTTCCTGCCAAATCTTGAGAGCATTCTCCATGTAGGATTTTTTTGGCAGCCCGACCGGAGGAAACGGGCCTTTGCGCGTAGCGTCGATCAAGAGTCCCGAACAGCCGACCGCGCCGGGGAAGCTCCGCTCTTCGCGACCGCGCATGAGCGAATGCGCCGAAGGATCAAGCAGCGGCACTCTTCCGGTAATAATTTCTACGTCCTGGTGCGGTTGCATGGCGAAGCTCATCGCCCACATCACCATATCCGGATCCTTGGGATCGATATCCTCATCGACCACGATGATCATTTTGCTGGTGGGATCCATACCGGCGGCGGCGTGCAAAGCTTGCTTCGGCTTACTCGGGTGGCTCTTCTTCATGCGAATCACCCACCAATTCCAGCCGCCGCCCATTTCCGGGCAGCAAACTTCCACAACCTCCGGCATCGCGCAGCCGTAGCGGAGATGGTTATAAAGCATCATTTCCCGGCACGTGCGCGAGATACCGTTTGATTCGCTCGGTGGCAGGCCAACTAAAATCGCTGTAAAAATGGCGTTACGGCGCATGGTGATCGCTTTCACGTCGATCACCACGCGAAATTCGCGCTCGACCATCAGATAGCCTGGATAATCGCTGAAAGGTTCACCACGCTCGCGCCGGTCAAATGACATTTCGCCTTCGATCACGATCTCCGCTTCGGCAGGCACCTCGAGATCGACGGTTTTACACGGCACCACATCTACCGGCCGCGCCCGAATGCCGCCTGCCACCGACAGTTCATCCACACCGTAGGGAAGATTCGCAGCGGAAACGAAATTGATATCCGGCAAGGCGCCGAGCACGATTGCGACTGGCAGCGGCTCCTTCCGAGTCATGGCGCTCCGATGATGATAAAGGATCGCATGATGCGTCGGCGCGCTTCCCGCGATCAACCGATCCTCGGCCCTGAAATGACCGCTGTACATGCCTACCTTGCGCACACCGGTCTCGCGATCAACGGTGATGAAGGGTGCCGTCACCCGGATGCCACCGCTAAACCCTGGTTCTTCGACTGGCGCCGGCAAACTGGTGACACCGAAATTCTTGAGCGCTACCCCGGTGTAAACAATATCCTGGACCGGCGCAGATGTAACTCTCCTCGTCGGATGCGGCTTGGCTAGCGCTTCGCGCCACTTTTCATAGATCGATGATGGCTCGACGCAGCCTACCCCAAGCGCGGCGATCTCGCGCGACGATCCATACATTCCGGTCGCAACGCGCAAATCGTAGCGGCGACCGCGGTTATCAACGACATTCTCATAGAGAAAACATTGCCGATTCTCGTCGGCCAGACCACGGTACTGAAGCCTCATGAGCGGCATCAGTTCAGTGTCCTTGTTGATCGGACGATGCCAGCGCCGCAACTTGCCGTGTTTTTCCAGCTCGTCTAGATAAGCGCGGAAATCCTCATAATAAGGCTGAGGCATTCGGGTCGATTCCTTTCGGCGAGACTGTCTTCTGCCGCGACGCCGGGCGAATGTTGATGCCGGCGAGCGAATGCGTGAGTTAGTTCCGGATTACGTTTTGATTTGCCGAGATAGAAGATCTTTATTATCAAATATTCAATGTGTCAAGTATTTTGCACGGAAAGATTGAGAGTGGATGGCCTCAACGTGAACGGAAATCAGCAGAACGAGAAGAGGATGGCAAGATATGGAGCGGGTGAGGAGGGTCGAACTCCCGACCTTATGCTTGGCAAGCATACGCTCTAGCCAACTGAGCTACACCCGCGTTGAATTTTTTACTACAGCAAGCATCCCGGTTTGTCAATTATTCGCGCCTTCAGCGCGGTCCAAACGCGAGAATCTCAAACGGAAAAACTGCAGGTGATAGTTAGCGCCGGACCAAACTGCAACAACCGCCGAAACAACGAGAAAATACATTCCGAGAGCGTAAAAATCGAAGCCCCAATAGCGATAATGAATGAGCAAACCGGCAATGGCGAACACCTGAAGAATAAACTTGTATTTACCCAGCCGCTCGGCATGCATCACCATACCTTCGCTTAACGCAATACCCCGGATGACCGTCACCGCGGTCTCGCGCGCTAGAATGACTACAATCAGCCATGCGGGCACGCTCGGCTCGTTCGGCCGATCCATCGCCGCAAGCATAATCAGCACCGACCCGACCATGAGTTTATCCGCCAGCGGGTCAAGTATTTTGCCGATGTCCGAAATACTCTTGTTTCGACGTGCCAAATAGCCGTCGAAATAATCTGTCAGCGAGGCAAGAATAAACAGCGCCGCCGTAAGCAGTGATGAGCTCGGATCGGAAAACGTTAGTAGGTAGACCAGGACGGGGATAACCAGGATCCGAGCAAAGCTCAGAAGGTTCGGGAAAGTCCAAACCACGGAATACTCTTGGGCGCTGCGCCGAGTTGCTACTGGGCGACAGGCTGAAATGGTTGCAGCGCGTTACGATAGGAATTATAAAAGCGCAGAACCCGTCGGACATATTCCTTCGTTTCGGGAAACGGCGGAACGCCACGATGCTTCTCCACCGCGGCGCTGCCGGCATTGTAGGCGGCAAGAGAAAGCTCTAAATCTCCCTGATATCGGTCGAGCAACATTCGCAAGTGCCGCGCTCCGCCTTCGACGTTTTCACTGGGATCGTAGGCATCGCTGATATTGTGTAGCCGTGCGGTGTCTGGCATCAGCTGCATGAGTCCCATCGCTCCCTTATTCGATCGCGCGCTGACTTTAAAATCTGATTCTGCCTTGATCACCGCGCGAATCAAGTCCGGATCGATATTGTAACGACCCGATGCGCGCTGAATATAATCGTCATACCCTGAATCAACCATTCCGTTCGAAATCGCTGGACGACTTGTGTCCCGAAACACTCGTCTAAATCCCGCATGATTCGGAACATTGGTAAAAGTCACGACGCCGTTTTTCTCTCGGAAAGCGTAAACATCAGCGTTCGCCGTACTCGCGACAAAACCATTCAGCGCCACGGCTGCTGCGAGCCAAAACACAGGCCGGAATTTCATAAGTTTGGAGATTAAAATTCCGCATAGAATAACCGCACCATGAATGGCTGTCAAACAAGCTTCGGCGCCTCACTAAAAAAGGCCAGTCTGGCCACGGAGAACGAGTTAAGCGTTGGAAAAAGTGTGTGGCCGTTCGATGATCTGCATAATGAGCCGACGATCTCCCTCCAGAAAATCGAGATTAACGAGATCCTCGGGCTTGACCCAGGAGATTTGCTCGAAAACTAAGTTTTGCGGCTCTCCCTGGAAACTTTTGACCCAATAAAAGCGCAGAAAGACCGTCGGTCCCTCCTTGTACGAATAGGCATAGCCGCTGAAGAACTCCGATTCACGAACATCGATGGCCAACTCTTCCCTCAACTCGCGGCGCAGGGCATCGGCTTCGCTCTCGCGATCTTCTATTTTTCCGCCTGGAAACTCCCATTTCAGCGCAAATGCCGCATCGTGACGGCGCTGGCAAATCAACACTCGTTGATTTCGGAAGATCAGACCAGCGATAACAAAAATAGCTGTTCGCGATGCTGGTGACACGACATCACCTTCTTTACGAGTCGTTTAGAGAGAATCGCCGCGGCTCCGATCGAAGGTCCGGCCGAAACGCACAATGTCTGCGGCTTAGCAGAGATTTCCCCTTTTCATCTCTCGAAAAGCGTGTACTGCTCGATCTTTGCTTTAATGATTGCCAGTGAAATTGGTTTTTGTAAGTAATCGTCCATGCCGGCGTCCAGCGCGATATCGCGCCATTCCGATCCGCTCATCGCGCTACACGCGATGATAGGAATGCCGGTCGTTAGTGGATTTTGCTTTAAGACGCGTGCCGTCTCGATCCCGGTGATGTCGGGAAGATCCAAATCCAAAAGAATGAGGGTTGGTTGTTCCGCGAGCGCTGTCTCGATGCCCTGGAGCCCGGTTGCTGCCTCCATAATAACGTAGCCGGAACTGTGCAGAATTGAGGCGAGAATTTCGCGCAAGTGCCTATTGTCTTCAATAATGAGGACCTTCTTCGGCATGTCCGGCCGTTCTCCGGGCGAGCAAACTACTCAAGAGCGCCGGGAGTACTTAATCATGTCTGAGGCGTAAATGGAAACGCGGCAGCCGTACTTGTGGCCACCATGTTACTAGCAATCTGCTTCAGGAATGCACTGCGCGATGTTTGTCACCTCTTACGCCCGGACGATTTTCTATGGTAGGTCGAAGTGTTTGAATTGTTTCTCAGCCATCGTTCAATGAGACTTTTCTTGAACCGCCACTGATTGCCAACCTTGAAAGCGGGAATTTGGCCGTCCGTAACCAAACGATAAATTGTAAACCTGTCCACGTTCAAGTATTCGGCGACTTGTGCGACGCTTAGCAGTTGCTCCTGTTTCATGGGACAAATGTCCTAGCGCAAAAACTTCGAACTTACTTGGTCACTCACGTTTACGCAAAAGAGCCAACGCACGCGAGATAGCATATCGCGGGATTGTGTGACCATCGAGTCTGCATTTTAATTGAAGCATGATGGTCCAGTAAGCGTAAGAGACGCCGAGGAGTTTTAACTCAAGAGATGGTGCTGTTATCTCCAGCTATTGCCCACGTATGCTAGTATTTGCCAAGCTGCCGCCGGAAACAGCTAGCTTCGCGGAAGTAGATCATGAGGGACTTGATCGGCTTGGTCATTCGGATCGACCGCGCTCTCGATCTTTTTTAGTCGGCATCTAGCAACCGCCAAAATCTAGGTCTAACAAGC